>SLSH01000088.1 GCA_007130555.1 Bacteroidales bacterium | reverse complement strand
GAAGCATAGATTAAAATACTGTACACAATAATTTTAATATAACAACATAAACTTATGTAGTCGATTTTTTATTAAAGGAAATATAACCTGAGGAATAATTTTTCTGATTTCAACAATACTGTATTTACAAAAAAAACATGTTTCCGAAATTATATTTTAAAATATTTTGTACTTTCGCTTTTTTATTATTTAGTCGGTATGAGATTTTTTGTGATTTTAATATTTCTGTTTATACAAACACTTACAATAACAACACAGAATTTAGAAGAACCTGAATTAAAACATAATTTTCCTACCAATATTACCGAATATAATTATACATACCATAGTATTCCGATGAAACAGGGAAACAGTATTACATGTTGGGCATATTCGGCTGTGTCGTTATTAGAGTCGGAGGTTTTTCGTATGCAAAGAAAACGCGTCAATCTTTCCGAGATGTTTATTGTTTATTATGAATATATTGAAAAAGCCGAATATTTTGTAAAAACAAAAGGAAAAATACTCATAGAAGAGAATAGCATGAATAACGCCGTAATACGAATTATCAGAAATCACGGTATTGTGCCTTACAGGGAATATCCTGGACTTACGGAAGGGAAAGAATTTAATGACCACGGTAAATTATTTGAAGAATATAAAAATTATCTTGACTTAGTAAAGAAAACAGGTTTATGGGACCAGGGTATTGTAATTGAAAATGTAAAATTTATTCTCAACAAACATATGGGAACACCGCCCGAGAATTTTACCGTTGACAGAAATACTTATACTCCCGAAACATATCTTTCCGAATACCTAAAAATACGCCCAAATAACTACTTTAATTTTATGTCAACAACGGAATATTATTACAACGAAAAAGGAGCATTAATTGATAAAGGAAACTGGCGGAACAATAATGATTTTTATAATTTAAATAAGAATGATTTTATGTATTTATTTCATAAATCAATTGCATCGGGTTATACGGCAAGTTTATGCGGTAATTATAATCAGGCGGAGTATGATAAATTTGCTGAAATTGTGATTTTGACTCCGTTTGATATTTCTGCTGCTAATATTGATAAAGATATAATCGGAAAATCAATTGATAATCATTGTGTTCATGTCGTAGGTTATAAAGAATATAACGGTAATTACTGGTATTTGGTTAAAGATTCGGATAATAATGCATTTGCGGGAAATAACAAAGGATATATGTTTTATCATGAGGATTATATCAGTTTAAAAACAACTAATTATATGATTTATGTTGAATCGGCAAGAGAAATATTGGATGAAATTATTAAATAGTGTCTGTCTATAAAGTCCGTTGGCTGCGTTATGCTCGTCTGAAAAATCCTTACTTCGGCTGCGCTCAGTACATCGCATTTACAAAAGTAAACTGCGGTATTTTCAGACTTCGCAAGCCCCCGAAAAAGTCGGGGCAAGCTTTGCCACCGAACTTTATAGTTCAGACACTCCGAGTTTATAGACAGACTCTAAATAGTGTTTGTCTATAAAGTAAGTGTCTGGTTCAGAATGTTCGAGTTCAAGGCTTGCGAAGTTTTTAATCGTCAGGAGTTTACTTTTGTAAATGACTGCGATAAAAAACGAGCATAACGAAGAAATCGGACATTATGGACAGACACTAAATAGGATTGATTAAAGAACAAAGATTAACGAATGTTAATTTAAGAAGTTTTTTTAAGTTATGACAATTAAGAATAAAAATATTAAAGGTAAAATCCCGGTTTTAGAGGAGTTTTATTCGATACAGGGCGAAGGATTTAATACCGGCAAAGCTTCTTATTTTATTCGCACCGGAGGATGTGACCTTGCTTGTAGTTGGTGTGATTCCAAGGAATCGTGGGACCATACGGCTCATCAATATATAGATATAAATGAAATTATAAAAAGAATAAATAAAACATCTGTCAATACGGTAATAGTAACAGGAGGAGAACCATTAATTTATAATTTTGACGAATTTTGCAACAAAGCAAAGGCTGCGGGTTTAAATACAATGATTGAAACCTGTGGTGCTCATAATTTCAGCGGAAAATGGGACTGGATTTGTTTATCTCCGAAAAAACATAAACCGCCGAAAAATGTGTATTTTAATTTTGCCAATGAACTAAAAGTTATTATTTTTGATAAGGAAGATTTTAACTGGGCAGAAAAATGTGCAAAAAAAGTGTCTGAAAGTTGTTTGTTATATCTTCAGCCTGAGTGGAGCAGGTTTGATGTAAACGCCAAAATGATTGTAGAATATGTTAAAACCAATATAAAATGGAATATTTCAATACAAACTCATAAATTTTTAAAAATACCATGACAAAAAAAATAATAATAATAATGTTTGGCATACTCATATTCAGCGAGTGTTCCGTAGTATCTCAATCCAAGCAGGAAAATGCCGAAAAAAGTTTTGAAAAAGCTCTTGAAGCCATTCGGGTAAATGACCAAAGGAATGCCATAAAATATGCAGAAAAAGCCATTGAACAAAATCGCAACTTTCTGGAACCTTATCTGCTTTTGGCAGAAGTTCATAATTACAGAGACAATATTGATAAAACCATATATTATTACGAAAAGGCATTTGAGTTAGATTCTTTGTATGACCTGAACATTAGTTTATATTTATCTTTTTATAACTTTGATGTGGGCAAGTATTACGAAGCTAAAAGATATATTGATTTTTATTATAAATACGCAGATAAATTCGCACCAAAAAATTTAGATTCGGACAGACTTAAAAAATTTATTGAATTTGCATTGCATTCTATCGAAAATCCTGTTGATTTTGAACCCATTAACATTGGTCCGGGCGTAAATACAAGATATAATGAATATTGGCCTTCATTATCCGTAGATGAAAGTGTTTTGGTTTTTACACGTCAGATACCCGAAAATCCCGATACTTACGACGGAAGAATGTCAAGTATGTTTGAAGGTTTATTCGTATCTTTTCTTACTGAAAACGGCTGGAGTAACAGCAGAGCATTACCGGGAGGGGTTAATCCGCGATATAATCAGGGTGCTCAATGTATTTCGGCTGACGGTAATACAATTATATTTACTTCATGCGACAGAATGCCCGGAGGAAGAAGATGTGATTTATATATTACTTTTATGCGTGGAGGTGATTGGACCCGTCCAAAAAATATGACAAGTGTTAATTCGAACAGCTGGGATTCAAACCCAAGTTTAACGGCTGACGGAAGAACTCTGTATTTTGCAAGTGCCAGAAAGGGAGGGATTGAAGGAGGCAGTAATATATGGGTGGTAGATATTGATAACGAAGGTGAAGCAATAAACGAACCAAAATGCCTGGGAGAACCTGTAAATACTGAATATAGCGAAGTTTCTCCGTTTATCCATCCCGACGGAAAAAGCTTATATTTCGCTTCGAACGGACATATAGGAATGGGTGATTTCGATTTGTTTGTATCCAGAAAAGAATATGACGGTAGCTGGGGAAAGCCCGTTAATCTGGGATATCCGATAAATACTTATGGAGAAGAAAGAAGCCTGATTGTTAATGCAAGAGGTAATATTGCGATGTTTGCTTCTGCAAGAGAACCCGATAAAGGTCTTGATATTTACTATTTCGAAATTCCCGATGAAATGAAACCTACTCCGGTAACTTATGTCAGAGGAATAACTTATGATTTTAAAACAAATAAACCGCTATCGGCAAATATGGAATTAATAGATCTGGCAACAGAAAAAATAATATCAAAGCAAATATCCGAACAAGGTACCGGAAAATATCTGGTATGTTTGCCGATAGATAAAGATTATGCTTTTAATGTATCAAAAAGCGGATATATGTTTTATTCGGAAAACTTTTCGTTAACAAATCTCGAAGATCCCGAAAAACCATACATAATGAATATTCCTTTAAATCCGATAGAAAAAGGCGCAACTGTTGTCATGAGAAATATCTTTTTTGATTTTAACAGTTATCAACTGCTACCCGAATCTTTTGCAGAATTAAATAAAATAACCGAGTTCTTAACTGAAAATAAGCATATTAAAATTGAAATCGGTGGTCATACCGATAATGTCGGCACAAAAGTATATAATCAAACCCTATCCGAAAACAGAGCAAAAGCCGTTTATACTTATCTGATAAAAAAAGGCATTGATGCAAAAAGAATGTCTTATAAAGGCTATGATTTTTCTAAACCCATTGCAGACAATGAAACAGAAGAAGGAAGAGCAAAAAATAGACGTACCGAGTTTAAAATAATTGAAATATAGCAAAGGGTTTTAAATGGAACATACCGACAAATTAGGAAAAGTAAAAGTAAATAAACTTCTTATTAGTTTATCAATCCCCTCAATAATCGGAATGTTGGCAATATCAATTTATCATATTGCCGATACGATATTTATCGGATATGGAGTTGGAACAATGGCTATAGCAGGAGTTGCAGTAGCCCTGCCCCTGCTGATGACTCTTAATGTATTCGGACATGCAATTGGTATCGGCGGAGCATCCATAATATCAAGAGCACTGGGGGCAAAACAAAACGATAAAGCAAATACAACCCTTAATAATTTAGTATCGGTTATTATTATTATAAATTTTATTATTTATTCAATCGCATACCTGAATTTAAGATTCTTT
>SLSH01000197.1 GCA_007130555.1 Bacteroidales bacterium | reverse complement strand
GTATAGAGGGAGTAGGAATGACTATGCTGGGGTTTGAAACAGGGTTTGATAAAATTGGAATAGGATATATGGCTAATCATGTTATAACAATCAGCCTGATGCTTTTCGCTTTCTCAACAATCATTTCGTGGTCATATTACGGAACCAGAGCAGCACAATATATAGCCGGAGACAAAGCAATTAAACCATATTATTACTTATATTGTCTTTTTGTTTTCTTCGGTGCAGTATGGGGAATAGACCTTGTATGGAACTTTGTGGATATGGTAATTACATTTATGACTATTCCTAACCTTATCGCACTATTGTTATTGGCTCCTGTAATGAAAAAAGAAGTGAAGGATTATTTTGAAATGATGAAAAATGAAAAAAAACCTCAATAATGGAAGTATATTCTGATATCACTAAAAGTATAGGCAACACACCTCTAATTAAAATAAATAATCTTACAAAAATCAATAATTGTAAGTCCTGTATATTTGCAAAACAAGAGTCTTTTAATCCTATGGGCAGCGTAAAAGACAGACTTGCGATATCTTTAATTGAAGATGCCGAAAAAAGAAATATTTTAAATCCTCAAACGACAATTATTGAACCAACAAGTGGAAATACAGGCATAGGACTTGCATATATTTGTGCAGTTAAAAGATATAAACTGATTTTAACCATGCCCGAAACAATGAGTATAGAAAGACGACAACTTTTAACGTCTTTTGGAGCAGAGATAGTGCTTACTTCCGGAGAACTTGGCATGAAAGGAGCAATCGAAAAAGCAGATATTTTAAAATTACAAATACAAAATTCGGTAATTCTTAACCAGTTTGAAAATCCTGCAAATCCTGAAATTCATCGCAAAACAACTGCCATAGAAATCTGGAATGATACTAAAACTAATATTGATATTTTTGTTTCAGGCGTTGGAACAGGAGGTACAATTACAGGTGTTGGAGAAGTTTTAAAAGAAAAAAATAAAAATATCAGAATAGTTGCCGTAGAACCTTTTGACTCATCGGTTTTGTCGGGCTTTGATCCGGGTCCTCACAAAATCCAGGGAATTGGTGCAGGATTTATCCCTAAAATTCTTAATACGAAAATAATTGATGAAATCATAAGAGTAAAAAATGACGAGGCAATTAAAACCTGCAGACAATTAGCCTCAGAAGAAGGAATTTTGTCGGGAATTTCATCCGGAGCGGCAATGTTCGCAGCTATCGAAATTGCAAAAAAAAATCAAAATAAAAATATTGTTGTAATTCTTCCCGACACCGGAGAGAGATATTTAAGTACAGGCATTTTTGAATAACGATTTTTGATTTTTTAACGAATATGCAATCATTCTTAAATCAAAAATCCGTTACCGCAAGATTTCAAATCTTGTGGTTTGGAAATTACCTGTAAGATTCAGCATAACATTAACTAAAAAATATTTATAATCTACACACTGATTAGTTACAATATTTTTTATATTTTTGTTTTTTTTAAATCTGATATTGTTATGAATAAACCTAAAAAACATTTGAAGATGCCGAATTGGATGAAAATTCAGTATGTCGGGATTTCCGACACACTGTTAAAATTGGAAAACACACAATACATTAAGAATTGAGAAAATGAGCAAAAATAAAGATAATAAAAAAGAAAAATCATTAATTCGCTCTTCCACTGCTGAATACTTAACCTTTATTGCAGCTACGGGTGAAGGTGGTGTAGATGCCATTTATGCTGATGAAAATGTTTGGCTGACACAAAAAATGATGGGTACGCTTTATAATGTAGAAACGCATACAGTGAATTATCACCTCAAAAAGATTTTTTCAGATAGTGAATTGGATGAAAGTTCAGTTATTCGAAAATTTCGAATAACTGCCAAAGATGGCAAAAACTATGATACAAAGCACTATAGCCTTTCAGCCATTATTGCGGTTGGGTATAAAGTAAACTCTGAACGAGCTGTCCTATTTCGCAAATGGGCAACGCAAATTGTGCAAGAGTTTACAATTAAAGGTTTTGCAATGGATGATGAACGTCTAAAAAATGACGGCACTATTCTCGGCAAAAAATACTTTGAAGAACAGCTGCAACGCATCAGGGAAATCCGTTTGAGCGAACGGAAGTTCTATCAAAAGATAACAGACATTTATGCAACAGCTATTGACTATGATTTGAGTGCACAAGCAACCAAACGTTTTTTTGCAACCGTGCAAAACAAACTGCATTGGGCAATACACGGCAAAACAGCGGCAGAAGTAATTGTAAATAGAGCAGACCACCAAAAAGAGAATATGGGATTAACCTCTTGGCAAGATGCTCCGAAAGGTAAAATCCAAAAATTTGATGTGAGCGTGGCTAAAAACTATCTGTCCGAAAACGAGATGCAACAACTACAACGTTTAGTATCTGCATATTTAGATATTGCAGAAGATATGGCCATCCGTCAAATCCCTATGACTATGGAAGATTGGGAAAGTCGTTTAAATAAATTTATAGAAGCTACCGATAGAGAGATTTTACAGAATGCAGGCAAAGTAACTGCTGAAATTGCAAAAGCTCACGCAGAAAGTGAATTTGAAAAATATAGAATAATTCAGGATAGATTATTTGAAAGTGATTTTGATAAAATCATCAAAAATCAACTTCCTCAAAACCACAAGACACAGTCTTAAGGTAGCGACGTAGGGATTTATGAATAAAAATATTATAACTAAAAGAATATGAATAATAAAAAAACTAATTTAAAAATTACTTCAATAGTAAATAATCTTTGCTCGGATAAGGATTATTTTGAAATTTTTAATGAAAATCCACATGGGATTCCAAACCCTTCGATTAACAATATTAAAGAAATTGCCGAATTATTTAAAAGAATAATTTTTCCCGGTTATTTTGGAGATTCAAGCCTGGTAAAAGATACGATGAATTATTATGTAGGCGTTAATCTCGATAAGTTTACCATGCTGTTAAGCGAGGAAATTAAAAGAGGTTTTTGTTTTGAATGTAAAAAAGACAAGTCTTATGACAGTAAAAAATGTAATCTGAAATCTGAAAAAACAGTTGAAACTTTAATACATGACAGAATTCCTGCCATACGAAAAATGTTAATCTCTGATGTTATTGCGACATATAACGGCGACCCTGCATCAAAAAGTTTCGGTGAAATTATTTTTTGTTATCCCGGTATAAAAGCTCTTATAAATTATCGTCTTGCCAACGAATTATATAAATTAGACGTGCCGATAATTCCCAGAATTATTACCGAAATGGCTCACTCCGACACAGGAATTGATATCCATCCCGGAGCAAATATTGACGAATCGTTTGCAATAGACCACGGAACAGGAGTTGTTATTGGCGAAACATGTATTATCGGAAAAAATGTTAAAATATATCAAGGAGTAACTCTCGGAGCTAAAAATTTTCCTATGGACAGCGATGGAAATCCGATAAAAGGAGTGCCAAGACATCCGATGGTTGAAGATAATGTAATAATTTATGCTCAGGCAACAATATTAGGAAGAATAACAATCGGTAAAAATTCTGTAATCGGAGGAAATGTTTGGATAACAGAAGATGTGCCTGAAAATTCAAAAATATTACAAAATTTACATCGAGAAAATAATGAATAACAAATTTTTCCAAGAATATTTTAATTTTTCAACCAAAGAAAAAAACGGGCTGATTATTTTATTTATAATACTTTTTTCAGTTATTACCACTAATATTATTATTAAAAATCAAAAAAAACAAGTTGCAGTTGACTTTACCGAATTTGAATCTGAAATTGACAGGTTTATTTATTCGGGTAAAATAGATGAATCCGAAATTGAACTTTCATATTTCGACCCTAATGCTGCAACAAAAGAAGAACTTGAAAAATTAGGATTACCTCATAATGTCGTAAATAATATTATAAATTATCGTAATCGCGGAGGGAAATTTTTTAATGCGGAAAGTTTCAGCAGAATTTACGGTTTAAGCGATGACGAATTTAACAGAGTTAAAGATTATATTGCTATTGAAAATCAAAGAAAATCATCTCGCTTCTCGCAAAGAGACAGAAAAACCGCAGAAAAAACAGAATTGTTTTATTTTGACCCCAATACTGCAAATAAAGAAGAATTGCAAAAACTCGGACTTAGAGATTGGCAGGCAAATAATATTATACGCTACAGAGAAAGCGGAGGCTCTTTTTATGTACCCGAAGATTTGGCAAGAATTTACGGATTAGACGATAAAACATTTAATAAACTTAAAGCTTATATCAAAATTGAAAAAACAGAAGAATCGGAAGATACAGAGATATCTATTGCTCCGGTTATTGTAGAGATAAATTCTGCCAATGCTTATGAACTCCAAAAAATCAGAGGAATAGGACCTGCCTTTTCAGAAAGAATTATTGAATATCGCGAAAAATTAGGAGGATTCCACGACAAATCGCAGCTTTTGGAAGTTTGGGGAATAGAGCAGGAATTGATAGAAAGCATTTCGGAACAAATTAAAATAAATCCCGATAATATTAAAAAGATAAATCTAAACACAGCCGAATACCGCGACCTAATTTCTCATCCGTATATTGACAGGAAAACAACTAATACTCTGCTGGAATATAAACGATTTAAAGGAAAAATTACAAGTACT
>SLSH01000333.1 GCA_007130555.1 Bacteroidales bacterium | reverse complement strand
CAATTTTATAATTTGAATTTATGAATTTATTATAAATAATATCCTCAAAAATGCTTCGCTGTGGCTCAGGACCTGACAAAATAAATAAAAAGTCGTATTTTTTCTCTATATCTGACAATACCTTTTTAGAAGAAAAACGAGATAATATTCCGATTTTTCTGATATTTAATCCGTTTACATCCGCAGAGAGTTTACCCGAAATCGATAAATCTGCCTCAATATCAGGTATCCAGCACAAAGAATATTTATTAATAATGAAACGATGAACTTTTGTAGCCAAAGAATTAAGAATTTTTAAATATCCCGGTAAAAATATACTTGTCTGGTGAGTCATGTAAATTGATAAAATATTCTTATTAGACAATCCAAAACGATTATCCGAAATAATTATATCAAAATTTTCGTTTTTTTGAATACGCTTCAGTTTTTTGTTTTCTTTAATTGTATTAATTATAATATGCGGTATGTTCAGAAAAAAAAATATTGAAAATGTTCGGTTATGTCCGTAATTTATATTTATACCATTAATATATATATGCCTTAATTTCGGAAATTTCATTTTTAAATATTCATAAGACATTCCGTTTCCGCCGATAACTATCTCGTGATTTTCTTCAAGAAACTTTTCGATAATCGGAGCTGACCTTGTTGCATGACCTAGCCCCCAATTTAAAGGGCATATTAATATTTTTAGTTTTTTTTTCAATTATGGAGTTATTAAAACATTGAATCCCATTTTTTTAACATTTTCTCCTATTTTATCTAATTCTGATTTGGATATTTTTTCCAAGCCTTGCATTGGTGTATTTCTGGCAATCGAATAAATCATAACCTGCAGAGGTTTTAAAAACGAAATCGTATTTAAATATTTATTTACAGAATCTTCCGATGTATTATCAAACTGTCGTCCCTTAATATTCGCCCTGAAAAACATTGTTTGTATATACATTTTATTTATATTATTTTTAATTGAATCTATAATTTCTCCGATATTTAATTTTTCTTTTGAACAATTTATTAATTCAAAATCTTCCTGAATTACAGTATCAATTTTTAGGATAGGTTTTTCTATTAAGTTCAATGCTTCACTTATCTTTTTATCGGATAGTTTTGTTGCATTTGTCAATACGGCAATTTCTACCCCATACATATACTTATTTCTTAAGCGTATAATTTCATTTATTATTTCCGGGAAATCCAGATGCAATGTCGGTTCTCCGTTACCTGCAAAAGTAATTACATCTACAGGAATATTTTTATTTTTAATTGTCTTAAATTCTGATTCTATATTTTCTGATATTAACTCAATATCCGGTATATCTTCATATTTATCAAATTTACTAAATCCGCATTCACAATAGACACAGTTAAAATTACAGAGTTTTGAATCATCCGGTAAAATATTAATCCCTAATGAACGTCCCAGTCTTCTTGAATGGACAGGTCCAAAAACTATTCCGTCAAATAAAAATGTTCCCATATTCTTAAAACAATCTTTTAACTATAGAATTACTTTTAAATTTTAAATTTGGCAAATCAAGGTTTTCCAATAAAATAATCCCCGGCATAGTATCTGTTTTTAGTTCTCCTAATTTGCCATCAACTCCGATAGCTCTTGCTCCGTTATAAGTTGCCCATTTTAAAATTCTTTCCATATTAACATTTTCATAATTATGCATTATAGTTCTCAATTCGCTCAATATACACAATTTATCATTTGAAGCCAAACTATCGGTGCCGATTACAAAGTTATAATTATTATTAATTAGTCCCTTATTCGGAAGTTTATTATGAATTTTTAAATTTGAATTCGGACACAAACATAAAAAAAGATTATCATCAGGTTCTAAAGTTTGACTTTCAAGTTCAACATTATGCACTAATATTATTCTTTTTGATTTTTCTTTAAATTCATAAATGAGTTTAGATAAATCCCGAATTGTATTTACAACAGGCATATATTCATTATATATTCCTTTCATAACATCATAAAGTTTGCCCGAATGATTGCGGTATAATTCTATTTCTTCCTGAGATTCTAAAAAATGAATACTTAATACCTGGGAATTTTTATTTTTAATAAAATTCAGCAAATCGCTGCAAATAGAATAAAACGAGTGAGGCACAATTGAATATTTTAATCCTGATTCATCTAATTTTTCGGATAATATATTTGCAATTTTAATTTTTCCCTGTACTTTTTTATTATCAATTTCATATAATTCAATAAAATTATGATAATATATTTTGCTGTTTTTTTTAATCCCGATACTATGAAATTCATTCATCACATCTCCTACAGCCTGTATTCCGTTATTATACATTGATACATCGGCATCTTTAATATTTTTAATATCTGAATACTGTTGTTCCTTTTTAAGTTTTGAAATAGATTTTATGAATTCGGTTAATCCATTTTGCAATTTAACTTTTTGATGTAAGCCTGATAACTCGATATGACAGTGGGTATTAACAAAAGCAGGAGAAATAATTCCGTTATAAAAAATCATTTTTTCTTTTTCGACTAGGGCTCCGTTTTCTTTACTTACAAATAAAATTTTTCCTTTTTTATCAACAGAAATATATGCATTTTTCAGAAGTTTTTTCCCTGTAAAGATATAGTTTGCAGCTAAATGAATCATAATTTAATAATTTCGCCTTTTTCTTTTTGCAGGCTGTCCATTACTTTCATGTATAATAAGTCTAACGAATCTAAATTATAATGAGAATAATACAATATTGTATTATCGAAATCCTGCCGTGTATATCCATAATCCATGAATAATGAATTATACATAATACTGTCAATATTTTCTTCTTCAAACTTAACGGTTTCTGATAATAAAATTGCATCGGCTATATGAATATCGTATATCATATTAATTAATATTTCGGGAGGGATGATATTAACTGCATCTTCAGGAATTCCTTTATCCCTGGTTCGGCAATTTGTCAAAACCAGCATTAACAAGCTTAAAACAATAATAATCTTTTTTTTCTTCATAAGTTATTATATTGTTTTTTAATTTTTTTATATAACTCTGATGCAAAAACAAAATCATTTAATTCTTCATTGTCCGAATCAAAAATATTATTTTTGTGTCCTTCCCACCATTTTTTTCCTTCAAAAATAAACATAATATTATCTCCTATTTCCATTACCGAATTCATATCGTGAGAATTAATAATTGTAGTCATATTATATTCTAGTGTAATTTCTTTGATAAGATTATCAATTTTTATTGCAGTCTGAGGGTCTAATCCTGAATTAGGTTCATCGCATACCAAATATTTTGGATTTAAAGCAATTGCCCTTGCAATAGCAGCTCTTTTTTGCATTCCTCCGCTTAATTCTGTTGGATACATTTTATTAACATCCTTTAGATTAACTCTGCCAAGGCAGAAATCAACTCTTTTAAGTTTTTCTTTTTTACTGAGATCTGAAAATGTATTTAGTGGCAACAAGATATTATCCTGAACAGTCAAAGAAGTAAAAAGCGCTCCTCCCTGAAAAACCATTCCGATTTCTTGTCTGATATTTTTTTTGATAATAAATTTAGCTTTAGTAAATTCTCTGTCATTAAAAAAAACTTCTCCCTTATCAGGATAATGTAGTCCTATAATAGTTTTAATAAGGACTGTTTTTCCCGAACCGCTTTTACCGATAATCATATTAACCTTTCCTGTTTCAAATTCGGCAGAAACACCCTGAAGTACCTGTAATTTTCCAAAACTTTTATATATGCCGCTGACACTAATCATGTTAATAATAATTGTGTTAATATCAAATTAAACATTAATATTAAAATTATGCTATATACCACAGCTTTTGTACTGCTTTCCCCGACTTCTAATGCTCCCCCACTTGTATAGTAACCATAAAAAGAAGAAACAGAAGTAATTATAAAAGAAAACACACAAATTTTAATTAATGAATATGCAACATAAAACGGCACAAATGCATAAATTAACCCGTACAAATAATCATGTGTCATAATCACTCCTGTAAAATAGGCAATTAAATATCCTCCGAAGATTCCAAGTATAATACTCAATAAATTTAGAAAAGGGAAAGTTAATAAAGCTGCAATCATTTTTGGCAATATTAAATAATTTGCACTATTAATCCCCATGATTTCCAATGCATCTATTTGTTCGGTAATTCTCATAGTGCCGATTTCAGAAGCAATATTTGAACCTACTTTACCTGCCAGAATAAGACAAATAACAGTACTTGAAAATTCAAGTATCATAGTATCTCTTGCACTAAGCCCTATCAAATATTGAGGAATATAAGGAGCTTCAAAGTTGATTGCTACCTGAAGCGTTAATACAGCTCCCATAAAAACCGATACAATACTAACTATTCCAATAGAATCAATTCCAATCTGATCTATTTCATCGGCAATTCTTTTGATAAAAATTTTAAATTTATCAGGCCTGGCAAAAACCGACTTCATTAATTTTAAATATAATCCTATGTTGTAAAGAAAAATCATTTTATAAAAAAATAATTCAACAAATTTATGAACATTATAGTATATTAAAAAATAATATTAACATTTTATCG
>SLSH01000135.1 GCA_007130555.1 Bacteroidales bacterium | reverse complement strand
TTTTAATAATAAAAAAATAGTTTATACTTTTATATTTTTTTATAAAATTATGAATTTTAATGAAAATCCTCAAATACAATTAGCCTATAGGTTTGTTCAATACACAAATAAAAACATTTTTCTTACAGGCAAAGCCGGAACCGGCAAAACAACATTTTTACATAGTTTAAAACACAAAACTCCTAAAAGAATGATTGTTGTTGCTCCTACTGGTGTAGCGGCAATTAATGCCGGCGGAGTTACAATACATTCATTTTTTCAATTACCGTTTCATCCTTTTATTCCCGAAGAAGCAAATCAAAATTCCAAAGAATATAGTCAAATAGATTATAATAAAACATCATCGTCATTACAATTTAAACTTCGAAAAAATAAAATCAAAATTATTAAAAGTTTAGACTTACTTGTAATTGATGAAATCAGTATGGTAAGAGCCGACTTACTTGATGCGGTTGATGCGGTTTTAAGACAATACAGAAACAATAACAAACCGTTCGGAGGTGTTCAGTTGCTAATGATTGGCGACTTGCATCAACTTGCTCCGGTTATTAAAGAAAACGAATGGAACCTGATACGTAATTATTACGATACCGTTTATTTTTTTAGTAGTAATGCTCTTAAAAAAACAAATTACGAAACTATCGAATTAAAAAAAATATACAGACAAGAAGATGAAAAATTTATAAATATACTCGGAGACATTCGCGATAATAAGCTGTCCGAAAATAGTATAAAACTATTAAACTCCAGATATATTAAAAGTTTTAATCCTTCCGAAAAAGACGGTTATATTATCCTGACAACCCACAATGATACCGCATCACACATTAACAAAGAAAAACACTCCGAAATAAAAGCAAAATCATATAAATTTAAAGCCAAAATTGAAGGAGATTTTTCCGAATATATTTATCCTACACTCGAAACACTTGAACTTAAACCGGGAGCTCAGGTAATGTTTGTAAAAAATGACAGTTCTTATGATAAATTATATTATAACGGAAAAATCGGCAAAATCACAAAAATTCAAGATGATATAATCTATGTAAAATCTCCTGATGATAATTATGAAATTCCTGTTAAACACGAACGATGGGAAAATGTAAAGTATAAATTTAATGAAAGCAAAAAATCAATTGAAGAAAATATTATCGGTAGCTTCGAACAATATCCGTTAAAACTTGCATGGGCAATCACAATACATAAAAGCCAGGGACTAACTTTCGACAAAGCAGTAATTGATATTAGTGCAGCATTTGCGTTCGGACAGGTTTATGTTGCTCTTAGTCGTTGCAGAACTTTGGAAGGCATGGTTTTAATGTCGGATTTTTCAAAATGTAATATTAAATCGGATTATTCAATTGAAGGATTTACCGCAAAAACACGCGAAAAACCTCCTGATACGCAAAATCTCGAAGAGTCAATGAAAGAGTATCAAAAAAAACTTATTATAGAACAATTTGACTTAGGCGAAATTAAAAAACGTTTTTTCTTTATGAAAAAAAATATAAAAGAAAATTCAGGCAGTTTTGACACATCAATTTCTGAAAAATTTGAATCAATTCAAAAATCCGCCCAAGAACATATATATTTAATTAACGACAGATTTAATATTCAACTACTAAGACTTTTTAGCAAAAACACTATCCCTCAAAAAGATGAGCAATTGCAGGTTCGAATAAAAAAAGCCGCAAATTATTTTCTTGATAAAATTAATAGCATTTATATTAACCATTTTAAAAACATCAGCATAGAGTCTGACAATAAAGAACTTAGCAATATTATTAAGGACTCTTTAGAAAAATTTGAACTTGCAATTTATGTAAAATGCCGGAGTTTAAACAAGTCCCTTGAAGGATTTGACACGGTTGAATATATTAAATCAATTGCAGATGCAGAACTGGATTTTAAACCGGAATTTAATAAAGATACAAACAAAGTCTCTCTTGGTTCGGGAAGCAATAATCTTTATGTAATTCTTAACGCATGGCGTAAAATGATTGCATCGGAAGAAGAAGTGCCTGTATTTATGGTTCTTCCGCAAAAATCATTAAAACAATTGATAGAAAAATTACCGGAGGATTTAAAGCAATTATCAAAAATAAAAGGATTTGGGAAAGTTAAGATAGAACAGTACGGACAAGAAATTTTAGAAATTATAAATGATTATTGCATGGAAAATGACATAAGCAGAGGCAATTTTGAATTTGAAGACTTAAAACCGGAGAAAAAAGCTAAAAAACCTAAGAAAAACTCCGCTTTAATAAGTCTGGAAATGTTTAACAGCGGAATGCAAATCCCTGAAATTGCAAAAGAAAGAGCTTATGTAGAATCAACAATTTTCGGACATTTACTGCAGTATGTTCAAAAAGGAGAACTTCAGGCAAATAAATTAATTTCTGAAAATAAATTAAGCGAAATTTCAGAGTATATTAGAAAATGTGATGAATACAGTCTGAATAATCTATATGCCGAAGCAAACGGCAACTATTCGTATAATGAATTAAGATTGGGATTAGTGCATTTAAAGAAAAGTTCTACAAATTAATTTAGTACATGACAAAACTTTTTATAAGATTTATGACTACTGATTTTCGCCACGAAAACACAAAAGCACGGAATTACACAGAATTCAGTGAAATTAGTGATTTTGTGTTTTTGTGGCATTATTATTATTGCAAGGTGCTCATATAAAGACAGTTATTTTGTTTAAAAGATAAATTTCATAAAGTTTTGTCATGTACTAAAACAAATTAATAATTATATTATGAAACAATTAAAAACACTATTGTTATATGCATTTATAATTATTATTGTTACAGATGCATTCTCTCAAAGCTTTGCCCCTTTGGGAACTAAGTGGCATTATCAAGAGTGGCACATGAACCCCTCGGGACCTTTTTCTTTCTCTACCGTAGAAGTGATTAAAGACACAATTATTGATGAAAAGTATTCTACTGTTTTACATTTATACGTAAATGATGCTCAAAACTTTGCCGCAGAAGTTATCATACACGAGGAAGATAATAAAATCTATTTTTATGAAAATAATGAATTTAAGTTATTATTTGACTATAACTTAAATAAAGATGATACTTTAAAATATCACCTGCCATCAAATGCTCATTTATTTGAAATTGGTTGTGGAGGACTTCCAAGCCAACCCGATACAATGTATTATGCATTAATAATAGACATAGATACAATTCAGATTGCTGATAAAGAACTTTTAAAATTTTATACCGAAACTATTATGCCTGAAGAATATGACTTTTCATATTCATTATGGGATTTAGGAGTTTTTACTAAATATTTAGGTTCAGATCGCGGCTTGTTTGGAATGTCCGAAGCTCAATGTTTGGCAGGATATACAGGTTTTTTAAGATGCTATGAAGACAACGATATCAGCTATTTATTGCATGAACCTTGTGATTTTTCAACAACTGATATTTCTGAAACCATGAAAAGTAATGAAGTTATAATTTATCCCAATCCCTTTAATAATGTAATAAATATAACTATTCCCGAAGGAAAAAAAGTCTCTTTTCAGCTATTTAATATTGAAGGCAAAACAGTTTTAAAAGAAAACTTAAATAAAACTTCTCCGGTACATGCCAATGAATTAAAGTCCGGTTTATATTTTTATAGTATTATTATAAACGGAGTAAGAAAAACAGGCAAACTAATTAAGGAATAAACAACCGAATCTGAAAATAAATTTAGCCCGACATTACCATGTTCACTTTGTCATAATAATTATTCCGATTATTAATCTTTATACATCAAGTATAATTTGCTTATTATAAGAAATTTATCGTAAAAAGCTGTTTTATAAAATAATTTTTATCTAATAATAATTAAGATTATCATTTTTATTTTATAATAATAATTGTATTTTCGTCAAGAATTTAAAAAATAAATATATACATATATGCAAAAACTATTATTATTAGGAGATGAAGCAATTGCACAAGGTGCGGTTGACGGTGGAGTATCGGGTTTTTATGCTTATCCGGGCACTCCTTCAACAGAGATAATGGAATATGCTCAGCAGTCAAAGGAAGTAGCTGAAAAAGGAATTCATTGTATTTGGTCGGCAAATGAAAAAACTGCATTGGAATCCGCTCTTGGGATGTCTTATGCAGGCAAAAGAGCTATGTCTCAGATGAAACATGTCGGATTAAATGTTGCTGCCGATGCATTTGTAAATGCCGCTGTAACCGGTGTAAACGGAGGACTGATAGTTGTCGTCGCAGACGACCCGTCTATGCATTCATCACAAAATGAGCAGGACTCTAGATTTTACGGAGATTTTTCCCTGATACCGATATTAGAACCTTCTAATCAGCAAGAAGCTTATGATATGGCACGAAACGGTTTTGAATTATCCGAAAAATTTAATGTCCCCGTTATGCTCAGGCTGACTACTAGATTGGCTCACTCAAGATCGGGAGTAGAAACAAAGGATAAAAAAGAACAATTAAATGCTTCTTTACCAAAAGATCCCAGACAATTTGTATTACTACCGTCAATTGCAAGAAGAAATTACAAAAAACTTCTTGAAATGCAGGATGCAATTATAAAAGATTCCGAAAATTCTAAATATAACCAATATATTGACGGAACAGATAAATCAATTGGTATAGTAGCCTGCGGACTGGCATACAACTACTTAATGGAGAACTTTGACGGGAAATGCCCTTATCCTGTCGTTAAATTAAGTCAGTATCCGGTGCCTCCGAATCATATTAAAAAATTAAGAAACGAATGTGAAAAAATATTAGTTCTGGAGGACGGTTATCCATTGGTTGAGAGGCAACTCAGAGGCTTTTTCAACGAAGGGATAGAAATTCAAGGCAGATTGTCCGGACATATCCCGAGAGACGGAGAATTAAATCCTAATATTGTTGCAAAAGGACTGGGAATCAATATTGAAGAAGGTGACAATATTCCCGAAATCGTACAAATGCGACCTCCGTCTTTATGTAAAGGATGCGGTCATATTGATTTGTACAATGCTTTAAATGAAGCTCTTACGGATTTTGGAGACGGTAGAGTTTTTTCGGATATAGGATGTTATACTCTCGGAGCATTACCGCCTTTTAATTCTATTAATTCATGTGTTGATATGGGAGCTTCAATAACTATGGCTATTGGTGCTGCGGATGCAGGACTTGTACCTGCTGTTTCAGTTATCGGAGATTCTACTTTTACTCATTCGGGAATGACCGGCTTGTTGGATGCTGTTATCAAAAAATCTCCAATTGTTGTATTGATATTAGATAACCTTACTACTGCTATGACAGGAGGTCAAAAATCCTCGGCAGAAGGAAGAATTTATGATATATGTAAAGGCATGGGCGTTGATAATCAACATCTTAAAATTATAAACCCTATTAAAAAACATCATGAGGAAAATGTAAAAATAATAAAAGAAGAGCTGAATTATAAAGGTTTATCTGTTATTATACCTACAAGAGAGTGTATTCAGACTTTTACCAGACGAAAACGTGCCGAAAAAAAGTCTTAAATAATAAATTTAAAAACAGCAAATTATGAAAGCAGATATTATATTAGCAGGAGTAGGCGGACAAGGAATATTAACTATTGCAGCAAGTATAGGAATGGCTGCCGTTAAAAACAACCTGTATCTAAAACAGGCAGAAGTCCACGGAATGAGCCAGAGAGGCGGAGATGTGCAGTCGCATCTCAGAATTTCAAGTACACCTATTTATTCAGACCTGATTTCTAAAGGCTCAGCAGATATTATTCTGTCGGTAGAACCAATGGAAGCATTAAGATATTTACCATACCTTAAAAAAGGCGGATATGTAATTACAAATACTGTCCCTTTCGTTAATATTCCTAATTATCCCGAACTTGATAATGTACTCGAAAAAATCAATCAATTAGAACATAAAGTAGCCCTGGATGCAGATAATATTGCAAAAGACGCAGGTTCTGCGAGAGCATCAAATATCGTTATGCTTGGAGCTGCAATCCCTTTTATAGGACTAAGTTTCGAACAAGTTGAAGAGGGTGTTAAAATTCTATTCGGAAAAAAAGGCGAAGATATTGTAAACCTGAATTTAAAAGCCCTGAAAATGGGGTATGAATTTGCAATGAGTAAAAAATAGTGGTGAGTGGTAAATTAGGTGCAATTAATACTTTTAGTTACTAATACATTATGAAACGCATTTTATATTTTAAGAGACGATTATTGAAAATAATTCTAAAGATTTTAGGTGTAGGGAGTATTGGACTTATGGTTTCCTGCACAAAATATGGTGCTCAAACTAATACTATAAATATGCAACTAAATGGTACAGTAGTATCACAAGATTCTGTTAAAGCAATTGAAGATATTCAAGTTGAAGTAAAAAATTGTTTTTCAAATTCAAAAGTTATAACAAATAATAATGGCGTTTTTAAACTTTATCCTACTATTGATGAGTTTGAAAACAAAATATATTTAAAAATATCCGACATTGACGGAAATTTAAATGGAAATTTTCTTTCAAAAGATACTGTACTGTCATTAACCTCTGAAGAAAAAAACAATCGCCACAAACAAAACATTGATATTAAACTAATTAGAAATGAATAACAGCATTTCATTTAAAAAAAGATTAGCACTTAATATTTTTAAAAAATACAGAAAAACTGAAGCGTCTTTACATGAATTACAATATTTATTTTGGGAATGTACATTACGTTGCAATTTAAAATGTATTCACTGTGGCAGCGATTGTAAGCAAGATTTTACTGAACCAGAAATGCCTTTTAAAGACTTTATTAAAGTTACAAGTGAAATAAGGAAGCAATATAACCCTAATAATATTATGATCGTTTTTACCGGTGGGGAACCTTTAATCAGAAAAGATCTTGAATTATGTGGGGAAGAGTTATTAAAACAAGGATATAATTGGGGAATGGTAACAAACGGAGTTCTTTTGTCTGAAAAACGTTTATTAAGCTTAATTGATTCCGGATTATCTTCTGTTACAATAAGTTTGGACGGTTTTGAAGAAAATCATAACTGGATGCGAAATAGTATATGTTTTAATGATGTGATTAAAGCAATTAAAATGTTGGTAAAACAAAAAAGAATAATATTTGATGTCGTAACTTGTGTTAACAAAAAAAACATACATGAATTAAGTGAATTAAAAAAATATTTAATCTCCATAGAAGTAAAAAAATGGAGATTATTTACAATTTCACCAATAGGCAGAGCAAAGAATAATCCAGAACTGCTAATTTCTAATTCACAACTAAAAATGCTATTGGATTTTATAAAAAACTCCCGACAAGAAAATGAAATTCAGGTGAGTTACGAATGTGAAGGATTTGTTGGAAAATATGAAATGGAAGTTAGAAACAACTATTTTTTTTGCAGGGCAGGAATAAATATTGCTTCAATACTATCTGACGGATCTATTTCTGCGTGTCCAAATATTGACAGGCAATTTTCACAAGGAAATATTTATAAAAACAATTTTTTAGAAATCTGGAATAATCAATTTGAGATTATGCGAAACAGAAAGTGGATGAAAAATGATATATGTCTTAAATGTAATGTTTTTAAATGGTGTGAAGGTAACGGATTTCATCTGAGAGACTATGACTCTAAAAAAGTTTTAATGTGCCAATATAAAATGCTCAATGAATAATAACAACCCATAACAGCGACTTAGCATAACACCGCTCCCGCAAGACTTTGCTTTGTGGTTTGAAAAAATTTTCTTTACAAACCACAAGACAAAAAAAAATCCTATCTGTCAAAAGATAAAAATTTTACGACAGCGGGGTAATTCTCAACTCCCACACAATGGCTCTTGCTATAATATTTATATTGATTACTGATAATACTCGCTATGTCTGCTTTGAAATCCAAGATGTTTTGTATAAATACCTCTTGAAATAGAGTCCAAAGTATTTCCGTCTAGCTTAATAATTTTATTTGTATTATATTTTGCCGCAAATAATCCTATTGCATCATCAATATTTGAAAATGACGGTTTTTCCTGAATAATGCCATGCGAAGGAGCCGAAATTTCCATGTAAGTAGAGTAATCTCTGTTTGCAATTGACAATCTAAACTCAAAGCTGTCAGGCATTTTTGCATATCGTTTTAGATTTTCATCCGCTTCAGGTATATTATTAGCTAATTGACTATAAAAACCCTTAATCTCAAAACTTCCTTCTATTGTGTTATTGTCAGAATCATCACTTCTAACATTTAATGATTGAGGCCATTTTATGGTGTGATAAGCAGTATCTTCGTTTAATACCTCTATATAATTAAAATATAAATTCATTTGTGATACTTTAGTATTATAGCCAGGATTGTAAGCATACGTAAAAGGTGCGTCATATCTATGAACTGATATAGTTAATATTTGAGGATGTGGACGAGTTATCGCTGCTCCCGAAATAAGTTCAATAATATCACTGCTTATAACTTTTCTTCCGTCATCAATTGTAACTTCAAGTTGATATTTATAATTTTCATTTAATTGATAATCAGTAATATAAATAATATTTTTGTCATTAGCAAAATAACCCGATTCTTTTGGGATAGTATCAACTTCTGTAAATTCTATTGCAGAAATCGTATTATTCCCATCATATTCATATAATATTACTTTAACATTTTCATAGTACAAGGAGTCGCTATGTTGAGCCATTTCGGAAGCCGGTTTTTCTCCTAAAAATGTTTTATTTACTTTAATATATTGATATTCCTGAGATTGATCTAAAATACAAAAAATAACGGGAATATCGCTCCATTCATCGTTTATATCAAGCTCCGTACTGCATGAAAATGTGAATAATGCAAAAATTAAAACAATAATTATTATATTAATTCTATTCATATTTTTATCTTTGTACTTTTAAATTGCAAATATACTTAAATTTTTTAAAATAAAAAATTATGTCTATTTATAAACCTAATGTTAGAAAAGTTACTACACATGTGCTTCAGGCGATGAAACTTCATAACAAGAAAATTGCCATGCTTACGGCTTATGATTATAGTATGGCAAAAATTCTTGATAATACGGGTATTGATATTATTCTTGTTGGAGATTCTGCCTCAAATGTTATGGCAGGATACGATTCAACCTTACCTATTACTCTTGACCAGATGATTTATCATGCGACAGGAGTTGTAAGAGGTGTATCACGTGCTCTTGTGGTTGTTGATTTGCCATTCGGAACTTATCAAAGTAACTCAACATTAGCTCTTTCTTCTGCAATAAGAATAATGAAAGAAACAGGAGCATCATCGGTAAAACTTGAAGGAGGCGAAGAAATCAGTGAATCTGTAAAAAGAATATTATCCGCAGGAATACCCGTTATGGGACATCTGGGCTTAACTCCGCAAAGCATTCATAAATTCGGAACTTATACAGTAAGAGCCGAAGAAGAAGAAGAAGCAAAAAAAATAATCAGTGATGCACATATACTCGAAGATTTAGGATGTTTTGCTATTGTGCTTGAAAAAATTCCGGCAGAATTAGCTGCAAAAATTTCTTCCGAAATAAAAATCCCTGTAATCGGAATTGGTGCAGGAGCACAAGTTGACGGACAAGTACTTGTTTTGCATGATATGCTCGGAATTACTCAGGAATTTTCGCCAAGATTTTTAAGAAGATATCATAATCTTTCAGCAGAAATCTCAAATGCCGTTATTGACTACATAAAAGATGTAAAATCAGGAGGTTTTCCAAATAATAACGAACAATATTAAATCAAAAAAATACACATGAATAAAATTGCATTAATAACGGGAGCTACTGCCGGTATAGGAGAGGCTACGGCAATAATTCTTGCGGAAAATTCTTATGATGTAATAATTACGGGAAGACGTAAGGAAAGATTAGAAAATCTTAAACAAAAAATTGAAAATCAAACTAATTCGAAGGTTTATTCCCTTTGTTTTGATATTCGTAAAAATTCGGAAGTCATCAGTGCAATAGACAGTCTTCCTGAAAGCTGGAAAAACATTGATATATTGGTAAATAATGCAGGATTAGCATCAGGACTTGAACCCATACAAGAAGGACAGATTGATGACTGGGAGAAAATGATAGATACTAATATCAAAGGACTTCTTTACATCACAAGAAAAGTTTCGCCGAATATGATAAAAAGACGCAAAGGTCATATTATAAATATCGGCAGTATTGCAGGTAAAGAAGTATATCCGGACGGAAATATTTATTGCTGTACCAAACATGCCGTTAATGCTCTTACAAAATCAATGAGAATTGATATGTTGCCACATAATATCCGGGTTTCTCAGGTTGCTCCAGGAATGGTAGAAACAGAATTTTCGGAAGTAAGATTTCATGGAGATAAAAAAAGAGCCGAAGAAGTTTATAATAAAATTACTCCCTTAAAATCTGAGGATGTAGCAGATGCTATTTTATATGTTGCAACACGCCCCGCACATATAAATATTGATGATATTTTAATTATGCCGGCAACTCAGGCTTCTACAAGAGATATTATCAGAAATGATTGATAGTGGCAGCACCGTCTTTTTTTATAAAATCGTCAAAACAATAGTTATTTACCGGTTTTTGGAATTTATTTTAGCATTTTTCTAAAATTATTTAGTTATTACAAAAAAAAATATGATTTTTGTGGATTATTAAGTAATTAAAAACAAATAATTATTAAGATATGGCAAAAGAGTCAGCAGAAAATAATAATCAAGCACAATTACAGGAAGTACCTCCTGCAAAAGGTTTTTTACGCTGGGTAGAAATAATGGGCAATAAACTCCCCCATCCGTTTTGGATGTTTATCTGGATATGTGTATTAATTGTTTTAATAAGTGCAATTACAAGTTATTTTCAGGTAAAAGTAACACAACCCGGAACAGGTCTGACAATTGAGGCACAGAATCTCGCATCGGGCGATGGATTACGGTGGTTTTTACAAAGTCTGGTAACAAATTTTGCTCATTTTGCTCCATTAGGCTTGGTACTTGTAATGTTGATGGGTGTGTCAATTGCCGAGCAAACCGGATTACTTACCATAATTTTACGAACTATTGCATTTGCAACCCCAAAAAAAATCATCTTTCCTGTAATATTTATGATAGGTGCATGCGGTAATATCGGCTCAGATGCAGGTGTTGTCGTGGTACCTCCTATTGCCGCATTAATATTTATGCAAATGGGATATCATCCTATTGCAGGACTGATTGCTGGATATGCGGGTGCAACAGCAGGATTTACCGCAAACTTTTTTATTGCAGGAACGGATGTTTTACTTGCAGGAATCAGTACCGAAATAACTGAAAATATGACTCCCCCTATGGAAGTAAGCGCAACTGCTAACTGGTATTTTATGATTGCATCTACCTTGATGCTTGGAATAGGAGGAGCTTTTATTGTAAAAAGATTTACTATTCCGAGATGTGCCGGTTTTGCAGGAATGGATAAAGTAACTGCAATTGCTGAAGGAAAAAAAGACTTAACATCGGAAGAAAGAAAAGGATTAAAAAGAGCAGGTATATCTCTGTTGTTTTATATTATTCTGATTGCATTGCTGGTAATTCCGTCAAATGCTCCATTAAGGGATCCTGAAACGGGCTCACTGGTGCCATCTCCGTTTTTGCGAGGACTGGTGCCAATCTTATTCTTTTTGTTTGCAATACCGGGTTATTTCTACGGTAGAGCAGCGGGTACAATAAAAAAATATGACGACCTTCTAAAACATATGGAACACGGAATGAAAGGCTTGTCAGGATATATTGTTTTGATGCTTGTCGTAGCACAATTTATACACTTATTTGCATGGTCAAAATTAGACACAATATTAGCGATTAAAGGAGCCGAATTCCTTCAGGCAACAGGATTAACAGGACCGCTGCTATTTGTAATGTTTATGATAATTGTTGCATTTTTAAATATATTTCTCGGTAGCGGCTCGGCTAAATGGGCAATATTTGCACCAATATTTATCCCTATGTTAGCTCAAATAGGATATAGTCCCGGATTTGTTCAACTTATGTACAGAGTAGGAGATTCTATAACAAACTGTATAACACCACTTTATGTCTATTTCCCGCTGTTGTTAGGTTGGATACACCAATATGATAAAAGGCTGGGAATCGGAACAATTGTCTCGTTATTAATTCCTTACGCAACTATATTATTCGTAATGTGGACAATTTTACTTTTTATTTGGTTTGCATTTAATATACCAATCGGCGTAGGTGAGTTTATATATCTTGTTAAGTAGTACCGATTACAATAATTTGCTCGAATTTACTTATAGTAATTATTTGAAACAATATATTTATACGTTTCCTTTGGGACAAAAAATCTGATATCTTTATCGTTTTTAATACAATCCCTTATAAAACTTGAGGATATTTCAATCAAGGGAGCATCAACAACAATAATATTTTCTGTATTATCAATATCATCGGGGATTTTATCAAGATATTTGTGTCTTTTATAAACATAAATTTTATGTTCTTTTAAAATCAGTTCATAATTTTTCCATTTTTTAAAATGTTGCAGGTTATCTCCCCCCATAATCAGGCTGAAAGTTTTTGTAGGAAATTTTTCTTTCAGATATGCAAGCGTATTTATTGTATAATTCGGCTTGGGTAAATTAAATTCTATATCGCTGAATTTAAATTTATCGTATTTATCTATTGCTAATTCAACCATATATTGCCTTTGTCTGTCCGCAATAAGATTTGATGATTTTTTCCATGGATTTTGAGGAGTAACAACGAACCACAATTCTTTAATATCGGTAAATTCGGTAATATAGTTTGCTATGGCAAGATGTCCTATATGAATCGGATTAAACGAGCCGAAAAAAAGTCCTATTTCTCTTTTTTTATTTTTCATCAATAACTTCAATTTCAAAAATCAGTGTACTGAAAGGAGGAATTACTCCGTATTTTTCATCACCATAAGCAAGCCGGAAAGGTATAATAAGCAATGCATATTCACCTACTCTCATATTTTTAATTCCTTCATCAAGTCCTTTTGCAACTTCATTATTTCCTGCCTTAAATTCAAAAGTTTCGTTTCTGTCTAAGCTGGAATCGAATGTTCCGCCGTCAATAAACGAAGCGATATAATCAATTTTTACAAAATCCCCATCATTGATTTTTTTTCCATCTCCTTCCCGAACAGTAAAATGTATTAATCCGGAATCGTATATTTTCGGTTCCATATCAACTGACATCAAAAATCTTTGTATCAAACTTTTTTCTTGTTGTAATTGGTGTTCATATATATCAGAATGTTCTTTTACAAAATCTTCACTTGTAAGCACATTTTTTATTTTTATATGAAAAACAAGTTTTTCTCCTTTCCGGATATATTCAGGAGTTTGTATTCGTCTTTTTGTAGATTTATAAAAATTTTCCGCATCAATTTTAAATATAGCAGAATCTCCTTTACTCATCATCATATATGCTTCTTCTATGCATCCTCCTTCATGTGATAACCCTGACACTCTCATTCTGAAATATTCATCAACGGTTTTTGAGTCAAAAATTAAAGAATCTTTTTCGTTGTAATATTTTAATGATAAAATAATTATATCTCCGATTTTTGGCGACGGGTTGTCAAAATTACGTTCAATAAATCTGTACTCTAAACCTGATTCGGTTTTTCTAAAAACTTTTGTCGGGTCTTTTTTAATATATTCGGTTTTACCGTTTGAATTAAACACTAGTACAGCATTATGGGATATATTATTTGATATTTCCGCATTATTTGTGTTTTTATCAGTATCTGTAGAATCGCTGTTTTTACAAGAAACTACAAAAAATAAAAACAGAAAGCATAAAACAGATAAAAAGCAATGATTTCGGATAATAAAATATGAAAAAAAATTTGTTTTCATTTTTTAATCATTTTAATAAACTTTTACAACTTCAACCTCAAATATTAAAGTAGAATAAGGCAGAATTCCTATACTTCCACTCTCTCCATACGCTAAACGTGAGGGAATAATAATCATTGCTTTTCCGCCTTTTCTCATTAGTTGTATTCCGATATCCAATCCCCGAATAACATGTCCTAAACCTGCGCTGAACTGCAATGGATTTTTTCCGTAATTTGTATCAAAGACATTTCCGGCAATAAATTTTCCCGTATAAAAGATTTCAACTATATCTCCGCGTTTAATAAGTTCTCCTGTTCCTTTTTCGTGTTCTACATAATATATCCCGCTGATTTCAGGTTCAACAGTTATATTAGCTCTTTTAATGTATTTATCCAACAATTCCAATTCTATTTTTTCATCTTCATGATATTTTGCTACCAGGTGGCTGTCAAAACTTTCGTGTTGCATTATTTCTTTTAATCTGACATAAAAAATATAATTTTCATTTAAATCCAAATCATCAGGAATATTTGCATATTCTTCGGAAAATCTCAAAAAATTTGCTGCATTAATTTTAAATATTGCACTATCCCCTACGTGCATCATTGCCAGTGCATCTTCAATAGAGCCCCCCGGATGTGCAGGCTCGGTTAATTTTCTCAGATATGTTCTTTCGAGAGCATGGCTTGAAAATAAAATTTCTCCGTTTTTATTTTTATAAACAAGGTCTATTACCAACACATCACCAATTTTTGCTTTAGGCATATTTGTGTCGGATTCAACAATTTTATACCTCAATCCATTATCCAACCTGCTATAACCATCAATATCGGTTGTACAAGAAAACAAAATAATAAAAAGCCAAAAAAAACAATATATTTTTTTCATATCATTATGTTATTTAAATTTTATTAAATCGCTATTAATCAGAGTGCTCCTCATTACAAAGCTTTTATTCTCTCGTATTTAGCCTTTAACTTCTAAATACCCAAAACATCTTTGCCCTGTATAAAAATAATATCTTTAGGAATTCCTGCCTCGTTTACTCTGTCTAAATCCTGTTGTAATTCTTCGCTCATAATTCCTTCGCTTTCGACCCATGCTTGTGCAGCTTCATAATTTCCATCCCCTTGTATTACGATGATTTTATTAAGCATTTCGGCAATAGCTTCTTTCATAAGTTCAAAATTAACGATATACTTTCCGGTTTCCCTGTCTTTAGAAAAAGCTCCTTTGTTTCTGAGATAATTAAACTGTAACATATTTGCCTTTCCGTGAGCACTGGCAGCGCCAAATCTTGTCGAACGGAATATTCCCGCAAGGAAAGTAACATAATTATCCATCAAATCTTTATCTTCTAATTCGCCTTGTTCTGCAAGTTGGGTTATCATATATAATGCCGAGACATCTGCTTTTGCTTCTTCAATAGGCATATAATATTCGTTCAAAGCATCTCTTACTGTTCCGCTTTGGTCAATAGTATATCTTACACCCAATCCGTGACCTACTTCATGGAACATTACATTTTGAAAAAAAGCATCTTCAAATTTAATATGTTCAAGCAAATCTTCTTCTATCAGTAATTCTGCAATAGGGACTAAAATTTTATCGAACTTGGCTTTCATTGAATTTTTCAGCTGAAGTTTTCTTGAACCTTTGGCACTATGAACACGCGGGTCATTAGGAAGATTAATTGCAATATTTTTGCTTGCCGCATTGCAATCTCCAGCATAATAAACAGCATAATACACATTCATGTCTCCACTTTTTTCGGCAGATTCCTTTTTATATTCATCAGGAACAGGCAGTCCTTTCTGTAATCCGGGTAGCAGTTCATTAAAACGTTCTAATTTTTTGCTCCATTCAAGGTCTTTAATTAGAATTTGTCCTGAATGAGCAGATTTAATTCCTTTAAATCTGTCTTCATAATGTTCAATCGGACCAATAATAAAATCAATTAAGTTATCTTTCATATCCATCCATGCAAGGTCGCTTGCCAAATATTCATCTGTTCTTAAAGCAATTGCTCTTAATTCGAGATATTTTTTAAATCCGGGGTCATCTGCCAGTTCTGCAGCTTTCTCCAATAAATCTGCAGCTTCATTTATTTTTTCGGCATAAGCCTCATTATACCATCTGGTTACAAGTTCGCCATCTTCATTTCTTCTTATTAGTGTGTACCAACTCATTTTATCAGGATTGTCCCAGTTATCAAATTCTTCCTCTGTAATGTCATCAGGATAATAATTTGCTCCCAAAGGTTTTGCTCCGAATTCATCTATAAATGGTTCATTTGCATTTAATCTGTCCCACGGACCATAATTAATTAATGCATATTGAATTGCAGCTTCGTCATCTAGTTCCGATAAAAAAGCATCTTTATCTCCGAACGCACTTTCCCAGAACAAATCATCCATAATATCTGCAACATCAATTAAAATACCAAGCATTTTTTTCTGATTTTCGGATAAATGACCAAGATCTGTATATAATTCAACCTCAGTATAATTCTTAACCAGTAATTCCATTTCACTTAATTCTTCCTTTACCTGTTCTTTACATGCAGTAAATAATACAAAAATTGCAAGAACAACAAAAATTTTAATTTCTTTCATAATAATTTATTT
>SLSH01000083.1 GCA_007130555.1 Bacteroidales bacterium | reverse complement strand
GATGCTTCTTCAATTTTTGTTAATAGCGAAATATCCCGTATCAATTCCGACAATCTTTCTATTTGTAATGAAGCTTTTCCAATAAAATATCTCTGCTTATCAGGAGTGATATCCTTACTATTTAAAATGGTTTCGAGATATCCTTTAATTGAGCTTACGGGGGTTCTTAGTTCATGTGCAATGTTAGAAGTCATCTCCTGTTTAAGCTTTTTTTGTTTTACTGATGTCGTAACATCGTTAATTGAAACTTCATAGCTTTTATCCTGAAAAATAAAACACTGTATGTCAAAGTATCTCATATTTTTTTCAATAGATATTCTTTTTACAGACAGAGTTTTGCTCAAACTTAAGTTTTCATCTTTAATGTAAGTTTCAACAAATTCCTTTACAGGTTTAAATTCTTTTATTTTAAGAAAATTGGCGGGATTATCAACAGTTTTATCAGAGATTAAATTTAAATATTGGATAAAATGATTGTTTGCCAGAATTTTTTCATCAGTTTTAGAAAAAAAAGCAATTCCTTCCTGCGATATTTGCAAATGATGTATTAGTTTTTCTTTTTCGGTCTTTAATTTTTTATTTGTCTCTTTTAAATTATTGTAAATATTAACAATTTGTTTACCGATGGTACCTAATTCATTTTCAGGAAATGTAACCTGCATATCAATATTTTCGTTTTCTCCGGCTTTTATTGCAAAATCTTTTAATTTTAAGATGGATTTACCTATTTTATCAGATATAAATAATAATATACCACTAGTTATTAAGAATAATAAAACAATAAAATAAATAAAAAGGCTTTCTACTTTTAAAAATTCTTCTATTGTTATGCTATAAACAACAGCAGACCTAACAAAATAGGTGTTATAAAGTTTTGCATAATAATAAAAATTCTGATTTGTTGATCCCGATAGTCTGATATTTGTTCCTTTATTAGAAACAAGAGTTTTTTGTATTTCAGGTCTTTCTATGTGGTTTTCCATTTTTTCGTGTTCGGGATGAAAACTATCATACAAAACAATACCTTTTAAATCAATTACAGTTATTCTTATATCATTGCGGGGAAGTATTTTAACGATAGAGTCAAGTTTGGAAAAATTTTCGCTGATATAAATATCGTTGTGTTCTATAAAACTACTAATAAAATCGGTATAACTGTCTAAAATACTTTCAAGTTCCTGTATTTTATATTGTTTTTCACGATTATACTGAAAAGTAGCAATAACAACAGTAAACAGTATAAAAATTATAAAAAAGTAAAAGAATAATTTTCTTTTATAAGATGATTTTATTTTCATATAAGTATATTAAATTATATATTGTCAGCTTCAAAGCAATACCCATAGCCGGAACGATTGACCAATGCCTTTCCATATTTGCCGAGTTTTTTTCTCATTCTTGCAATATTAACATCAACAGTTCTGTTGCTGACAATAACATCGTCTTTCCAGACATAATCCATTATTTCTTCTCTCGAAAAAATTTTACCCTGATTTTCTATTAATAATTTCAGTATATCAAATTCTTTCTTTGTCAGATTTACAGGGGTATTGTCTATAATCAATTTTTTACTGTCAATATCAATTTTAAGATTTTTAACCATTATATTTTCTTCAGTTTTTCCGGATGATCCGGTTCTGTTTAAAACAGCCTTTACCCTTGCTATTACTTGTTTTATTGAAAAAGGTTTTGAAATATAGTCGTCAGCGCCAAGACTGAAACCCGTCAAGGTGTCGTTTTCGGTATCTTTGGCAGTTAAAAAAATTATGGGGACAGACAATTTTCTTTCTTTTCTGATTTTATCGGCAAGTTTAAACCCTGACATTTTTCCCATCATTATGTCCAATATCAATAGGTCATATTTTTCTAATTTTTTAGTAATTGCTTCTTCGGCAGAGTATGCGGTATCAACCGTAAAATTCTCATTTTCCAGATTAAATTTTAATATCTCGCATAAGTCTTTTTCGTCATCAACGACTAATATTTTTATTTTTTTCATCTGAATTCAGTTTTACAACTTATACTTTTTCTTCTTAATAACGCAGATATTTTCCTGATTAGTATTTTTGAATTAACAGGTTTTATAATAAAATCATCTGCACCTGCATCTAAGCCTGATATTTGAACATAATCTTCATTTCTTGAACTTAAAAATGTAATCACAATATTTTCCAATTCTTTTATTGCTCTTATTTTTTTACAGATGTTAATTCCATATATATAAGGTACCATAGTATCCAGAATAATTAAATCGGGCTTTTCGGATTTTGCAATTTCAATTGCCTGATATTCATTATTCGCTATGAAAACTTTATATGATTCTTTCTTTAAAATATAAGAAATAAATTCTACGGTGCAGGGATTTTCGTCAATTATCAATATTTTAACAGATGATTTATCGGACATGAATTTATTATTTACTATTACTACAATTATACCTTTATACCGAAAACACCCCTATACCTTAAAATTTTTCATAACTTATTAAAATAGTGATAAAACAAATTATTTATCTACATCTTGTCAATATCTTTATGTCTAACATCTTTCCCCATTGTGGAAAAAATTGCAGCTTCGGCTATATTGGTTGCTTTGTCTGCAATACGTTCTATGTTCGAAACAATTGTCATCATTCTGATTAAAGTAGAAACTTCTTCTTGTGATTTTACGTTAAGCAGGTTTTTTTTGATAATTTTTTTTATAAAAGAATGATGTATTTCATCAACAATATCATCATTTTTAATTGTCCATATTGCATAATCCATATCATTGTTTTTAAATGCAAACAGAGATTTTTCAACCATGCTTATACTTATAATCAGTATATCGTTAATTGTATCCAATAACTTAGTATATAACTTTTCATCATCAATTTTTCTAATATCCTTGATAATATTAATAATTAAATCTCCGATTTTTTCAAGATTGGCAGTCATTCTGTTTAATGCCATCAGTTGTCTTAATTCGTTGGCAACAGGGCTATAAAGAACAATTGTGGTTATAACTTCTTCGGTAATTTTTAATTCGAATTTATCAATTTCTTTTTCCTGTTTGTTTATTGTTTCATAAACTTCTTCCGATATAATATTTGATTCCGAATTAATAATACTTTCAAGTTGTCTTAATTGTTTAAAAACAATATTTGAAAAAACACTGAAATCTTTTTTTAGTTGTGCAAAGGCTTTTTCTTTTTTTATGCTCATAATAGTTTAATTTACGGTTTAACCAAATTTTCCGGTAAGATATTCTTCTGTTCTTCTATCTTCGGGATTAGAGAAAATCTTTTTAGTTTTATCATATTCTACAAGGTCTCCGAGATACATAAAAGCAGTATAATCGGATATTCTTCCTGCCTGAGCAAGATTATGAGTTACAATTACTATACTGTAATTTTTTCTCAACTGTACCATAAGATCCTCAATTTTCATAGTGGATTTAGGGTCAAGTGAACTTGTAGGTTCGTCCATAAGAATTACTTCCGGCTCGATTGCCAGTGCTCTTGCAATGCATAATCGTTGTTGTTGTCCTCCCGACAAACTGCCGCCAGGACTTTTAAGTCTGTCTTTTACTTCATCAAATAAAGCAGCTTGTATCAATGCTTTCTCACAAACTTCATTAAGAAGAGTTTTATTTGTTATTCCTACTAATTTAAGACCTGCAACAACATTATCATAAATAGACATAGTTGGGAATGGTGTTGGTTTTTGAAAAACCATACCGATTTTTCTTCTTATGGTTACGGGATTAACTTTAGCATCATAAATATTTTTCCCATCTAATAGTACTTCGCCGGTTACAAAAGCATTTTTGGTTAAATCATGCATTCTGTTTAATGCTCTCAGATATGAGGTTTTTCCGCACCCCGAAGGACCTACCAGCGCTGTAACTTTTTCGTTATAAATCGGCATAGAAACATCTCTGACGGCAACTTCTGTACCATACTTAATTGTCAGATTTTTTGTTTCCATTCTTATTGCAGTGGAAGTCTTTAAAGTTTGATTTTCTTTTACCATACTGTTTGTTTGTGATATTATTATTTCTTCGTTTTTTTCTTTTTTTAATGTTTGAATTTCCATAATGTTTAAAACTTTTGTCTTGTTAATAATCTTGCTGTAACAAATAAAACTACAACAAATGTTAGTAGAACGATACCTGCCGCCCATCCCATAGTATGCCACTCTGCATAAGGGCTTATTGCTAGGCTGTATAATCTTTGAGGCAATGTATCAACCGGACCAAATATCATTCCTGTCCAGTGATTAGGAAGATAATTATTACCGAAAGAAGTAAATAAAAGCGGAGCGGCTTCTCCTGCGGCACGCGCAAAAGCAATAAGTCCGCCTGTTACAAGTCCTGTTCTTGCTGCAGGGATAACAGTTGACAATATTACACGCCATCGTGGCAATCCGATAGCAAGACCAGCTTCTCTTATTGTCCATGGAATATTCATCAAAGCACTTTCGGTAGCTCTGGCAATTATCGGTAACATTACAAATGCAAGTGCAACTCCGCCTGCTATACCCGAAAAAGTTCCCATTGGCTTTACTACAAGCGTAAATGCAAGTAATCCTTTTAAAATTGCAGGCATACCGTTTAAAGTATCGTTCATAATCCTTAATATCGGATTTAGTTTGTTGTCGGGATATTC
>SLSH01000410.1 GCA_007130555.1 Bacteroidales bacterium | reverse complement strand
TTATAATTAAATTTTGATAGGATAATATTTATCTTATCAAATTACGGGTGTAGCTCAGTTGGTAGAGCACTAGTCTCCAAAACTAGGTGTCGGGCGTTCGAGTCGCTCCTCCCGTGCAAATGGTTTGAAAAATGGCAAAAGTAAAAACATATTTAAAAGATACTTACGAAGAGTTACTGCATAAAGTAACATGGCCAAAATGGGCAGATTTGCAAAGTAGTGCTGTTGTAGTTATGGTTGCTTCCGCTATAATTGCTATAATTGTTTCTTTAATGGATTTATCTTTTAAAGAACTTTTAGAAATAATTTATGCAATGTTTTATTAAAAATTCAAACATTTGAAGGTTGAATATTATGACGAAATCAGATAAAAAATGGTATGTAGTTAAAGCTTTAAGCGGAAAAGAAAAGAAAATAAAGGAATATATTGAGCTGGAAATTTCTAAAAATGAGCTTGGCGAGTACATTGATCAGGTCTTGATACCAACCGAAAAAGTTTATCAAGTCAGGAAAGGGAAACCGGTTCATAAAGAAAGAAACTTTTTCCCGGGATACATATTAATTCAGATGGCATTAGACGGAGAAGTTGAACATATTATTAGAAATGTACCGGGGGTTATAGGTTTTTTAAGGTCAAAAGATGGAAAAGCAATTCCTGTAAGACCGGATGAGGTGTCCAGAATATTGGGAAAAGTTGATGAACTTGCAGAAAGTGATGAAGAGATAAATATCTCTTATTGTATGGGAGAAGCTGTTAAAGTAATTGACGGACCTTTTAACGGATTTAGCGGAATTATCGAAGAAGTTTATGAAGAAAAGAAAAAAATAAAAGTTATGGTAAAAATATTCGGGCGGAAAACTCCGCTTGAATTGAGATTTATACAAGTAGAAAAAGAATAATACGTTATGGCAAAAAAAATTGAAGGATTAGTTAAATTACAGATAAGAGGCGGGGCAGCAAACCCATCGCCACCTGTAGGACCTGCATTGGGGGCTAAAGGCTTAAATATTATGGAGTTTTGTAAACAGTTCAATGCCAAAACACAAAATAATGCAGGTAAAATACTTCCGGTTATTATTACTGTTTATACAGATAAATCTTTTGACTTTATTGTTAAAACACCTCCAGTTGCAGTTCAACTTTTAGAAATGGCAAAATTAAAGAAAGGTTCTCCGGAGCCCAATATAAGTAAAGTTGCAACTGTTACATGGGAGCAGGTAAAAAAAATAGCCGAAGAAAAAATGGTTGATTTAAATGCATTTACAGTTGAATCAGCAATGAAAATGGTTGCAGGAACAGCGAGAAGTATGGGAATAATTGTTAAAGGGAATTTCCCTAATAAAGAATAATTTAAAGTTATTTGAATAACATGGTAAAAATTAGCAAAAATCAAAAAGCAGTAATTGATAAAATTGAAAAGGAAAAGAAATACGATATTCAAGAAGCTGTAAAATTAGTTAAAGAAATAACTTTTACTAAATTTGATGCATCGGTTGATATTGATGTAAGTTTGGGAATAGATCCTCGTAAAGCAAATCAAATGGTAAGAGGGATTACTACTTTGCCACATGGGACGGGGAAAGAAGTTAGAGTGCTGGCACTTTGTACTCCCGACAAAGAAAAAGAGGCTACTGATGCCGGAGCGGATTTTGTGGGATTAGATGATTATATCGAAAAAATCCAAAAAGGATGGACAGACATTGATGTTATAATCACAATGCCTCCAATTATGGCTAAGATTGGTAAAATTGGAAGGGTATTAGGACCAAGAGGATTAATGCCAAATCCTAAAAGCGGTACAGTAACAATGGAAATTGGCAAAGCTGTAGAAGAAGTAAAAAAAGGAAAAATAGATTTTAAAGTTGATAAGTATGGTATTATACATACCAGCGTTGGGAAAGCTTCATTTGAAGTAGAAAAACTCGTTGACAATATAAATGAATTGATGCGTACAATTATTAAATTAAAACCAAGCGCTTCTAAAGGGGTTTATGTTAAAAGTGTTTATATATCAAGTACAATGAGTGCAAGTGTTGAAATAGACCCAAAGTCATTTATGAAATAATTTTAAATTATTAAATTATGAAAGGTGAAGAAAAAAATATTCTTATAGAAGAATTAAAAGAAATAGTTGAAAGCTATCCAAATTTTTATTTAACAAATATGTCAGGCTTAGATGCACAAGAGACGTCTGAACTTAGAAGAAAATGTTTTGAGAATAATATTAAATTAAAGCTTGTAAAAAACACTCTTTTTAAACTTGCATTGGAAAAGGCGGAAGGGAATTATGAAGAATTATATGATGTTTTAAAAGAAAATACATCAATAATGTTTTGCAATATAGCAAATAGTCCGGGTAAAATAATTAAAAATTTCAAAAGTTCAAATGATAGCCCTTCATTAAAAGCAGCATTTATAGACGGGTCTGTATTTGTTGGTAAAGATCATCTTGAGACTCTTGCAAGTTTAAAATCAAAAGAAGAATTACTTGGAGATGTTATTTTATTATTACAATCTCCGATTAAAACTATTTTGGGACAATTAGAATCAAGTAAAAATACAGTGGCAGGTTTAGTAAAAACATTGTCAGAAAGAGAATAATTTTTTTATTGTAAAAACAAGTTAAAATAAATTAAAATGGCAGATCTAAAAAAAATTGCAGATGAATTAGTTAATCTAACTGTTAAAGAGGTAAGCGAATTAGCGGATATTTTAAAAGAGGAGTATGGTATCGAGCCTGCGGCAGCAGCAGTTGCAGTAGCAGGTCCTTCAGGAGCAGGAGAAGAAGCAGAAGCAGAAAAAAGTACTTTTGATGTTGTAATAACTTCTCCGGGACAAGCAAAATTACAAATTGTCAAGTTGGTAAAAGAACTAACAGGACTTGGACTTAAAGAAGCTAAAGCCTTAGTTGATGCAGCTCCAAAACCTGTTAAAGAAGGAGTTTCAAAGGATGAAGGAGAAGCATTAGTGGGTCAATTAACAGAAGCCGGTGCAGAAGCCGAACTTAAATAAGCGGCATTGAATTTTATTTTTTTGGTTTAAATTCTACCAAATTTAAAAGTGGATTTTAAACCTTTTGTTGTTATTATTTAGGCTTTTAATAGGTTCTTAAAAAAATGTTTTATTAATGAATGATAAAAAAAACATGCAAAGAATAAATTTTGCAACTTCTAAAAAGCAGCTTGAATATCCCGATTTTTTAGAAATTCAATTGAAGTCATTTCAGGAGTTTTTTCAATTAAATGCAACTCCCGAACAAAGAAAATCCGAATACTTATATAAAGTATTTCAAGAAAATTTTCCGATTTCTGATACAAGAAATAATTTTGTGTTGGAATTTATTAATTACTCTGTTGATCCTCCCAGATACAATATAGAACAATGTCGCGAAAGAGGGTTAACATACGGGGTCCCGTTAAAAGCGAAGCTAAAGCTTTATTGCACCGACCCTGACCACGAGGATTTTGAAACATCCATACAAGATGTATGGTTAGGGACTGTCCCATATATGACTCCTCGTGGAACTTTCGTAATAAATGGTTCTGAAAGAATCATTGTGTCTCAGTTGCATCGGTCTCCCGGAGTTTTCTTTAGTCAAAGTATTCATGCAAATGGAACAAAATTATATTCTGCCAGAGTAATACCTTTTAAAGGTTCATGGATAGAATTTGCTACGGATGTTAATTCTGTGATGTTCGCATATATTGACAGGAAGAAGAAACTACCCGTAACAACGTTGTTAAGAGCAATAGGTTTCGAAAGCGATAAAGATATTTTAGAAATATTTGATTTGGCTGAAGAAATTAAAGTCTCGAAAACTGCACTTAAAAAAGTTGTAGGCAGAAGACTTGCAGCAAGGGTATTAAAAACATGGCTGGAGGATTTTGTTGATGAAGATACAGCGGAGGTTGTTTCAATTGAAAGAAATGAAGTTGTAATAGACAGGGAGACTGTTATCGAAGCGAAGCATATTGATATGATAATAAATTCCGGAACAAAATCTATTTTACTTCACAAACAAGATCAAAAATTATCTGATTATGCAATTATATATAATACACTTCAAAAAGACCCTTGTAATACCGAAAAAGAAGCTGTTGTGTATATATACAGACAATTAAGGAGTAGTGAGCCCCCGGATGAAGCAACAGCAAGGGATGTTATTGACAAGTTGTTTTTTTCCGATAAAAGATATGACCTTGGAGATGTAGGCAGATATAAAATAAATATTAAATTAGGATTAGATATTCCTCAAGATACTAAGGTCTTAACAAAAGACGACTTAATTGCAATAATAAAATATTTAATTGAATTGATAAATTCAAAGGCAATAATTGATGATATAGATCACTTGAGTAATCGTAGAGTAAGAATCGTAGGAGAACAGTTAGCAACGCAATTTGGTGTAGGATTAGCAAGAATGTCCAGAACAATCAGAGAAAGAATGAATGTTAGGGATAATGAGATATTTCATCCGATTGACCTTATAAATTCTAAAACTTTATCTTCTGTTATAAATTCTTTTTTCGGGACAAATCAATTATCTCAGTTTATGGATCAGGTTAATCCTTTAGCTGAAATGACACATAAAAGAAGGATGTCGGCACTAGGTCCAGGAGGCTTGTCCAGAGAAAGAGCAGGTTTTGAAGTCAGAGATGTTCATTATACTCATTATGGGCGGTTATGTCCGATAGAAACTCCTGAAGGTCCGAATATTGGATTAATATCTTCGTTATGTGTGTATGCAAAGGTTAATGTTCTTGGTTTTATTATTACTCCATATAGAAAGGTTGATGAAAGAAAAGTAAATTATAATAGTAAGGATATTGTTTATTTAAGTGCAGAAGAAGAAGAAAAAAATATAATTGCACAGGCAAATGCAGAATTAGACGATAACGGAAATTTTATTGAAACAAAAGTTAAAGCACGTCACGAAGGAGACTATCCTGTAGTTAATCCTGAAGAAATCGATATGATAGATGTTGCTCCAAATCAAATTGCTTCGATTGCGGCATCTCTTATACCATTTCTTGAACATGATGATGCTAACAGAGCTCTTATGGGATCAAATATGATGAGGCAAGCGGTTCCTTTACTTCAATCCGAAGAGCCGATAGTTGGAACAGGGATAGAAGCACATGTCGCAAAAGATGCAAGAGTACTTATTACTGCCGAAAATGACGGAGTAATAGAATATGTTGATTCTACAAAAATTGTTATTAAATATGAAAGAAGCGAAGAAGAAGAATTTATCTCTTTTGTTGACAATATAGTTACTTATGATATTCCAAAATTTCAGAAAACTAATCAAAATACATGTATAAATTTACGACCAATTGTAGTTAAAGGACAAAAAGTTAGTAAAGGAGATTTTTTAACCGAAGGTTTTGGAATTAGAAACGGAGAACTGGCTCTTGGAAGAAATTTAAAAGTGGCTTTTATGCCATGGAAAGGATATAATTTTGAGGATGCAATAGTTATTTCGGACAGAGTTGTAAAAGAAGATTTATTTACATCTGTTAGTATTTCGGAGTTTCAGCTTGAAGTTAGAGATACAAAACGTGGACAGGAAGAATTAACCTCCGATATTCCGAATGTTAGCGAACAAGCAACAAAAGATTTGGATGAAAATGGAATTATTAGAATCGGAGCATCGGTTATTCCTGGAGATATTCTTATAGGGAAAATTACTCCTAAAGGAGAGTCGGATCCATCTCCGGAAGAAAAATTATTAAGAGCAATTTTTGGGGAAAAAGCAGGAGATGTTAAAGATGCCTCATTGAAAGCTTCGCCTTCTGTAGAAGGAGTAGTTATAAGAAAACGATTATTCTCTAAAACGGTTAAAGATAAAAAAACTAAAAATCAGGATAAAATTTTAATCGAAAATATTGATGAGGAACTTAATAAAGAATTAAAGAAGATAAAGGTAAAGCTGGTTGAAAAACTTTTTACAATAGTCAGTGGAAAAACTTCGCAAGGGGTAAAAGATTATTATAATAATAATTTAATTCCCAAAGGAGTTAAGTTTACTCAAAAAGCTCTTATAGATGTAGATTATAAGGATGTCGGACAAGGCAAGTGGACAACTGATAAAAAACGTAATAAAACTATTTCTGGTCTTTTATATAATTACATGATTGAGTATAAAAAACTTGAAGGTAAATATCGCCGCAAAAAGCTTGATGTTACAATTGGAGACGAATTACCCACAGGTATAGTTCAATTGGCAAAAATATATTTAGCTAGTAAAAGAATATTAAAAGTCGGCGATAAATTTTCGGGAAGACATGGTAATAAAGGGGTTGTAGCAAAAATTGTCAGACAAGAGGATATGCCTTTCCTTGAAGACGGAACATCTGTTGATATTGTTTTAAATCCGTTAGGAGTTCCCTCAAGAATGAATCTTGGTCAAATTTATGAAAGCGTTCTTGGCTGGGCAGGACAAGTATTGGGACAAAATTTTGCCACTCCGATTTTTGATGGAGCTACAATTGACCAAATAAATGAATATACTGATAAAGCAGGATTACCAAGATATGGCAAAACAATTTTATATGACGGGGAAACCGGAGGAAAATTTGATCAACCTGCAACAGTAGGAGTAATATATATGATTAAGCTCGGACATATGATTGAAGATAAAATGCACGCGAGATCAATTGGTCCATATTCACTAATAACTCAACAACCTCTTGGAGGGAAAGCACAATTTGGCGGACAACGTTTTGGAGAGATGGAAGTTTGGGCTTTAGAAGCTTTTGGTGCAGCAAATATCCTTAGAGAAATATTAACGGTAAAATCTGATGATGTTACAGGAAGAGCCAAAACCTACGAATGCATCGTAAAAGGAGAACAAATGATTGAACCAGGAATTCCGGAATCACTTAATGTGCTGTTACATGAGTTGAGAGGATTATGTTTGAAAATGGATCTTATTTAATTTTTTACTTATAAAAACAAATATTTTTTAAATATGGCTTTCAGAAAAGATAATAATAAAAATAAAACAAATTTTTCAAAAATCTTGATTAGTTTGGCATCTCCCGAAGATATTCTGGACATTTCCAGCGGAGAAGTTACAAAACCGGAAACTATTAATTACAGAACATATAAACCCGAAAGAGACGGCTTGTTTTGTGAAAGAATATTTGGTCCTATAAAAGATTATGAATGTCATTGCGGGAAATATAAAAGAATCAGATATAAAGGTATAATTTGTGATAGATGTGGAGTTGAGGTTACGGAAAAAAAAGTCCGAAGAGAAAGATTAGGACATATTAAACTTGAAGTACCCGTCGCTCATATCTGGTATTTTAAAGCACTTCCAAATAAAATAGGTTATTTATTAGGATTACCTACAAAAAAATTAGATTCAATATTGTACTATGAAAGATATGTAGTTATTCAGGCCGGAATTAAAGAAGCCGAAGAAATTAAGAATATGGATTTTTTAACGGAAGACGAGTATCTTGATATTTTAGAGACATTGCCTTCTGAAAACAATATACTGGAAGACACCGATCCTAATAAGTTTATTGCAAAAATGGGAGGAGAAGCAATTTTTGATTTATTGAGCAGAATAGATTTGGATAAATTATCTTATGAATTAAGAGATACTGCAAACAAAGAAACTTCTCAACAAAGAAAAAGTGAAGCATTAAAACGCCTGAGTGTTGTTGAGTTTTTTAGATTATCCAAAGATATTAATAAACCGGAATGGATGATAATTAAAATAATCCCTGTAATTCCTCCGGAATTAAGACCTTTAGTTCCGCTAGACGGAGGCAGGTTTGCAACTTCAGATTTAAATGATTTATATCGTAGAGTTATTATTAGAAATAAACGTTTAAAAAGATTAATAGAAATTAAAGCACCTGAAGTTATTCTCAGAAATGAAAAAAGGATGCTTCAGGAAGCCGTGGATTCCTTATTTGATAATTCCCGAAAAACAAATGCTGTTAAAACAAATGCAAACAAACCGCTAAAATCCCTTAGCGACAGTTTAAAAGGGAAACAAGGACGTTTCCGCCAAAATCTATTAGGAAAAAGAGTTGATTTTTCTGCAAGATCGGTTATTGTAGTCGGTCCTAACTTGCAAATGCATGAATGTGGCATACCTAAAGATATGGCAGCAGAATTATATAAGCCGTTCATTATTCGTAAACTTATTGAAAGAGGTATTGTAAAGACTGTAAAATCTGCAAAAAAAATTGTGGAAAGAAAGGATTCTGTTATTTGGGATATTCTTGAAAATGTACTTAAAGGACACCCTGTATTATTAAACAGAGCCCCTACATTACATAGGTTAGGGATACAGGCTTTTCAGCCAAAACTTATTGAAGGGAAAGCCATTCAAATACATCCGCTTGTTTGTACCGCATTTAATGCAGACTTTGACGGAGACCAAATGGCTGTTCATTTACCGTTAGGCAACGCAGCTATTATTGAAGCACAAATTCTAATGCTTGCATCCCATAATATTTTAAATCCCGCAAATGGAGCTCCTATTACTGTTCCATCCCAGGATATGGTCTTAGGTCTTTATTATTTTACAAAAGAAAGAAAAGGAGATATGGGTGAGGGATTAAATTTTTATTCTCCCGAAGAAGTTATCATCGCTTATAATGAGAAAAAAATAGGATTACATGCAATAATTAATGTAAGGATTGAGGATATTGGAGATAATGGAGAAACTGTAATAAAAAATATTGAAACAACTACAGGAAGAATCTTATTAAATCAGGTAGTGCCACCCGGTATTAAATATATAAACGAAGTTTTAACTAAAAAATCTTTAAGAGATATTATTGGAAATATCTTATCCGTCAGGGGAACTGCTTTAACCGCAAATTTTTTAGACGACATTAAATTTTTAGGATTTAATTATGCTTATAAGGGGGGTTTGTCTTTTAATCTTGATGATGTTATAGTCCCTGATGAAAAACTTGAACTTATTGAAGAAGGATATGCCGAGGTTGATGAGATTATGCAAAACTTTAATATGGGAGTAATTACAGATAACGAACGTTATAATGCAGTTACTGATGTTTGGACAAATATAAATGCCCGTTTAAGTATTAAGGTTATGCAAATATTATCAAATAATAATCAAGGTTTTAATCCTGTATATATGATGTTGGACTCAGGAGCAAGAGGTTCCAGAGAACAAATAAGTCAGTTATGCGGTATGAGAGGATTAATGGCAAAACCTCAAAAATCCGGTGTAGCTACAAATGAGATTATTGAAAATCCGATTCTTTCGAATTTTAAAGAAGGACTATCAATACTTGAATATTTTATTTCTACTCACGGAGCTCGTAAGGGACTTGCAGACACAGCATTAAAAACTGCAGATGCAGGATATCTGACAAGACGACTTGTAGATGTTTCTCAAGATGTTATAATTTCTGAAGAAGACTGTGGAACTCTTAGAGGATTAACAGCCAGTTCTCTGAAGAAAAACGAAGAAGATGTTATAGAATCCTTATATGACAGAATTATCGGAAGAACTAGTTTGCATGACATATACCATCCTCAAAAAGGAGAACTAATCATTGAATCGGGAGAAGAAATTACAGAAAATATTGCTCAAAAAATAGAAGATTCTCCTATTGAAAAAGTTGAAATAAGATCTGTTTTAACTTGTGAATCAAGAAAAGGAGTTTGCAAGAAGTGTTATGGAAGAAACCTTGCAAACCGAAAAATGGTTCAGATTGGAGAAGCTGTTGGTGTTATTGCTGCTCAATCTATCGGAGAACCGGGGACACAGCTTACTCTTAGAACATTTCACATGGGAGGTATTGCAGGGTCAATAGCAAGCGAATCTACTTTTGTTTCGAAATATGATGGAATAATTGATGCGTTTGAGTTGAAAACTGTAGATTATAAGGATCCCAATGGAAATAGTTATAGTGTAGTTATTAGCAGAATGGCAGAAATCAGAATTTTAGATCCAAAAACTAAAATTCAACTGACAAATCAAAGTATCCCTTATGGTGGAAAATTATTTTATAAGCCCGGAGATAAAATTAAAAAAGGAGATAAAATATGTGAATGGGATATTTATAATCTTGTTATTATTTCAGAATTCTCAGGTAAAATAGAATATGAAGATTTGATAGAAGGTATAAATGTTAAAGAAGAAAGTGCTACTCAAACAGGATTTGTAGAAAGAATAATTATAGAAACCAAAGATAAGAAAAAAATTCCGATGGTTAATATTATTGATAAAAGCGGGAAAGTACGGGTTACTTATAATTTACCTGTTGGAGCAAGGCTACTTAAAAAAGAAAAAGAGAAAGTCATTACAGGAGAACCTTTAATTAAAATGCCAAGGGTAGTAGGAAAAGGCGGAGATATAACAGGAGGACTACCCAGAGTTACAGAATTATTCGAGGCAAGAAATCCTTCAAATCCTGCAGTAGTATCTGAAATAGACGGAGAAGTTTCGTTTGGCAAAATTAAAAGAGGTAACAGAGAAATTATTATTACTTCAAAAACCGGGGATGAAAATAAATATCTTGTTTCTCTTTCAAAACAAATTCTTGTTCAACCAAGCGACTTTATAAGAGCAGGTACTCCATTAGTGGACGGAGCGATTACTCCTGCAGATATACTGCTTATTAAAGGACCAACAAAGGTTCAGGAATATCTGGTTAATGAAATTCAGGATGTTTACAGACTGCAGGGAGTAAAAATAAATGATAAGCATTTTGAAGTCATTGTTCGTCAAATGATGAGAAAAGTATTAATTGAAGAGCCTGGAGACACTCATTTCCTTGAAAATCAGGTTGTTGATAAATGGGAATTTCGTGAAATCAATGATACAATTTTTGAAAAAAAGGTTGTTATTGATAGCGGAGACTCCGAAAATTTAGTCTCGGGACAGATTATTTCTTATCGTAAATTAAGAGATGAAAATTCTATGTTGAAAAGACGAGACCTTAAGCCTGTAGAAGTCAGAGATGCTGTGCCCGCTACATCCAGTCAGGTTCTACAAGGGATTACTAAGGCAGCACTACAAACAAACAGCTTTATGTCTGCTGCATCATTTCAGGAAACAACCAAAGTATTAAATGAAGCTGCAATTAAAGGTAAAGTAGATAAATTGGAAGGACTAAAAGAAAATGTAATTGTAGGACATTTAATCCCTGCCGGTACAGGACATAAAGAATGTTTAAAATATAGAGTAGCCAGTATGGAAGAAATAGAAAAATTAAAAGAAAGCGGTATTGAATTAACAAATCCGGAACCGGAAACTAAAAAAGTAAATTAAAATATATGGAAAATAAAAATAAAGATAACAAGAAACAAAATCAAATTAATATTGAACTTAATGAAGAGGTCGGATCAGGGACTTATGCAAATTTGGCAGTAATTACACATTCTGCATCAGAATTTGTATTAGATTTTGTAAGAATTATGCCGGGATTACCCAAAGCAAAAGTACAATCCAGAATTATTCTTACTCCGGAACATGCTAAAAGACTTTTACATGCATTGCAGGATAATATTAGCAAGTTTGAATCGGTACATGGACCAATTAAGAATATTTCTCCCAAAGGAGGAACATCAATGCCTATGAATTTTGGAGGACCAACAGCTCAGGCATAGTCTTAACTATTCATAGTGTTTTCTACTTCTTCAATTGTAATAGGGATTCGTTTATCTCCCATAATCTTGGCTCCGTTTTCAGTAATAAGAATAGCATCTTCAAGTCTTATGCCTCCAAAGTCAAGATATTCATAAACCTTGTCATAATTTATGTATTCTTCAAATTTTCTTTCTTTTTTCCAAAGATTTATAAGTTCAGGGATAAAATAAATTCCGGGTTCATTTGTTAACACATGTCCTTTTTCAAGTTTTCTGCCCATTCTTAAAAATGCTGTTCCGAAAGTGTCGCTAGGATCAATTTCATCGGAATATCCTACGTAATTTTGTCCAAGGTCTTCCATATCATGAACATCTAATCCCATCATATGTCCTAAACCATGTGGCATAAACAATGCATGAGCTCCTTTAGGTACGGCTTCGATAACATTACCTTTCATTAATCCGACAGACTTTAATCCTTCGGCAAGTATTTCACAAGCATATAAATGTACAGACATATATGTTATTCCCGGTTTCATAATTTCAATTGATTTATTAATTGCATCCAAAACAATCTGATAAATATCTTTTTGTTTTTGAGTAAACTTCCCTCCGACTGGCATAGTTCGGGTATTGTCGGATGCATAATACATCGTAGTTTGTGCTCCGGCATCTACAAGTAATAAATTCCCCTCGTTTAAGGTGTTGCCATGATAATGATTATGAAGAGTTTGTCCGTTTTTTGTCAGAATTATAGGAAAAGAAGGGATAGAGCCGTGAGATAATGATATGCCCTCTATTGTCCCCGCGATTTCTCTCTCAATAACTCCGGGGTTTGCCATTTTCATAGCTGTTGTATGCATTAAGTATCCGACATTACAAGCTTTTCCCAACTCGGCTATTTCTATGTCTTCTTTAATATTTCTTAATTTTACGATAGCTTTAATAAAATCAACGGATGCATTTTCTTTTAGTTTATCAAAAGGAATATTTAATAAAGAATTTAAAAACATCATATTTTCGTGACGATATGGTGGTAAATAATGAATTTTCTGTCCTTTATCCGATGCATTCTTAATGTATTCAGAAAACTTTGCAGAAGGAGCAGTTGTTTTAATTCCCACCTTTTCGGCTTGTTCTTTTACAGTTGGTTGTGGACCCATCCAAATAATTGAATCAATAGTAAGTTCATCTGCAAAAAGAATTTCTTCCCCTGTATCCGTATCAATTATTGCATTATATCCGTCCTTATCCAATCCAAAGAAGTATAAGAAATTACTGTCTTGTCTGAAATGATAAGGATTTGCGGGATAATTCATCGGAGAATAATTATTCCCGAGAAAGATTAATACTCCATTGTTTTTTAAATCATTTTTAATTTTTGTGCGTCTTGCTTGATAAATTTCCGGTTTAAACATAATTATAAAATTTAATTTAAGTTTGAAAAAAACATAAAGATAATTAATTTTATTTTTTTATTATAAAATAAACTATTATTTTGGCAAAAATAGATTTTTTAACCTTAAAATTATTATTTATGTATAGAAAGATTTTAATAACATTAGCAATTATATTTGGTTCATCAATAATCATTATTGGGATTAGCAAGTTTTTGTTTTCAACAAATGATAATTTATCAAAAAAAAATAAACAAGTTATGCGAGAGATGATAGAATTACCTGCACCGAATAAAAAAGGGATTATGTCTGTTGAAGAGAGTTTACAAAAAAGACGATCAATAAGGCAATATAAGAATATTTCGCTTTCTTTGGAACAGATTTCTCAAGTTTTATGGGCTGCCTACGGTGTGTCGGATGCAGAAAGTTTCAGAGGGATTAAATTAAAAACTGCTCCAAGTGCAGGAGCCACTTTCCCTTTGGAAATTTATTTAATGGCGGGAAATGTAGAAGGTATAGAATCTGGATTGTATAAATATCATCCCGAAGAGCACGGATTAACTCTTCATTTATCAGGAGATATTCGAGATAAAGTTGCTTCTGCTTGTCTTGGTCAAAGAATGCTTAAAGATGCTCCTGCGTCTGTGATATATAATGCTGTATTTGACAGGACTGCTTCCAGATACGGACAGCGTGGTATTGACAGATATGTTTGTATGGATTTAGGACATTCGGCTCAAAATGTTTATTTACAAACAACTGCAATTGGTCTTGCTACTTGTGCCATTGGAGCATTTGATGATGATAAATTGTCCAAAATTATTAAACCTTTGGACAATGAGGAAGTATTATACTTAATGCCATTTGGGTATGCAAAATAACAAGAATAAAACGTAAATGTTTTTAATACAATAATTTTAATCTTTAACACAGCGTACAGAAAAACCTACCCACTTGTTTGCGTTATTTTTGCTTATTTCTTTTTTATTATAGTTTAAGTGTCTGTTCCATGCATTGTTAACTACTGTTTCTGTAGAAGTCCACCAGTATCCGCTCCGTCTGTCGCGATAGAAATTTCCATGACCATCTCTACTACCGGAAGGAAGAGCGGTAAACTTGCTTGAATTAGTTGCTCCTTCGTTTGGAGGGTCCCAGTTGGTTGTTCCTTTTTCTTTAAGTTTCATTCCTGCAATATCTTCGCCTCCAACATAACTGGCTAATGCATTCCATTCGGCATCACTGGGTAAATGCCAATCGGGAGGACATACTTTTTGAGCAGTTTCCCAATTATATAAATATCCATATTTTGCTAATTTTGCAGAATCATTATTGTATATCCAGTAATTGCCGGTATCGGGTTTAAATGCCAGATTTTCGGACATCCATACCTGATTGCCGAGTTGCACCCACATATATGTTTTATCATCCCTTTCATCAATAAATGATCCGGTTATTGGTGTTGGAAAATCGTCTTTATCTTTGTTGCAAAAAATTAAAAAACAAGATAACAGAATAATAATTATTATAATTATTATTGATATTTTTTCATTTATTATTTTCATTGTACAAAGAATTAGTTACTAAATCTAATAATCTTTAAAATAATTAAAACAAATATAATGTGTTTTTTTGAATAATTATACTAAATCTGTAATTTTTTGTTTCCGGAATAATTAATTTTTAAATGTTATATTCCGATTTTCTATGTAAGGGGTCGGTTTCTTTTTTATTCAAGTAAATATCAACTGCCAGAATAATTGCGGCAAAACCCCAGAAAGGTACGGAAGCTTTATCAGTATCAAGAAAATTATTCAAAAAACCATGAATTAAATAAGTAGAAAAACCACATATAGTTGATGCAACAATAATTTTTATTTCTTTTGATTTTGCTTTGATATAGTTTTGTACACCATAAATAAATATTATAAGAGACATAAAAATAAAACTTAACATACCTAATAGTCCTGACTCTGAGAGAGGTCCAAGATATTCGCTATGAGCATTACCCATATCTCCAATATTTGTGCTTATAATCGTTCTTTCATAAGAAAACTGGAATGGAGCATAATTAAACTGATATGTACCTGGTCCCCATCCAAAAACGGGTTTTTCATTAAACATTCTAATTGCACAGTTCCATCTATTAATTCTTTCAACATTTGAAGCATCTGTTGCAACATTAGATATTGATCTTAAGTGTTCCCCGAAATCAGAGGAAGAGTCCTGAGTATTTTTTTCCAAAAACAAATAAATATCTGTTTTAAAGATAAAAAATGTTAAAATTAAAATTACTATTCCTGATAAAATATATCTATAATTAATTTTATATTTTAAAACAATATAAATAAACAATGCTCCTGCCAGACTTACCCATGCTGCTCTGGTGTATGAGAAAACAAGTGCAATAATAAGCGTAATCAAAACAAAAAATGAAACGATTCTAATATTCTTTTTAATTGCTTTATTAAAAACAAACCCTATAACAATTGGGAAATACATTGCAAGCATTGCACCGTAAGAAGTATGATCGTTGTAGAACGGATGCATTACAAAGTTTGCAGCTCTATGTGTAAGATTATGTGGTATATGATTGGCAAAAGTATAAATAATTACTATCAACAAGGGAATAATATATAGCCAGTAAAATTTATATATATTTTTTTCTTTTTTGAATAATTGACTTATCATAAAGAAAAAAGGCACAACAAACCATAACATGGATAACCATCTTTTAATTGAAACAACAGGCATAGTGCTTGTAATTACAGTAATCAGCATCCAACCCATATATATATATATGGCTATTGATATCGGATGTTTAATTACTTTTCTATCAAAGTCCCTGTCTAATATTTGCTTAAACAAAAAAAGCAAAGTAAATCCAATAAAAAGGATTTCAGTTGGCAATTCTACATTAAAGTTAATATTTGGATAAACATATTGTAAGGGAATTGATAGTGGAACTAAAAATACTGAATAAAGTAGCATTTTATCCAAAGCAAAAAACATAGCAAAGAAAACAATTATTGCAACCGGTACGATATTAAAAGCCAAATTTTCAAATTTTACAATAATTATTAAATTAACAGCAATAAACAATAAAGCTAAGGCATAAAATGCTATTATTTTTTGTTTGCTTATCAATGTATTATTTTTTTTTAACTTTTTGACTATCAATAATAGAGATTACAATTATTCCTGCAAATAATGCTCCGAATACAGAAAACAGAAGAATTATCCATCTTTTTGGGTATGCTTTCTTATCTGAAGGAAATGGATGTGAAACAACATGAGTATATGTTTGCATTTTTTTAGTATCTCTTATTGCATGTTCATATGCTACCTTTATTCCTTGAAAATCTCCAATAGCATAAGAAAACAAAGAGTCGGTTTTGTGGTATTCTGCACCCTTTTCTTTCCATCCGTCAAGTATAACTGTTGCTTCTTTAGTACCTCTGCCCATAGAAATTGCTTCTGTTAATTTTTCTACCTGAGAAGACATATGTAAAATTCCGTATTCTTTTCTTATATCTGTTAAAGCTTTAGCAAGACTGTCAACTTCTTTTTTCTTTTGATTTAAATGATCTTTATAAATTAAAACCAGTTCTTT
>SLSH01000418.1 GCA_007130555.1 Bacteroidales bacterium | reverse complement strand
TCTATATACTCTGTTTGTGTGTAATATGCCGGCAAACAATCGGGGTCGGTAATTTGTAATCGCAAATATTTACTTTGTTCGGGATAAATTGTAAAAATTAAACCTGTTGCACCATCTAAATCATACCATGTTTCATTGTCATACGAATATTGCCACTGTAAGTCGCCTGTAACATAATCCACAGCATTAAGAGTAATTGATTCTCCTTCGCAATAAGGTTGAGATAGAGCAATTAACAAGATAGATAAAAATAAATTTGTAATAATGAACTTCTTTAACATAACTGATTTCTGCCTATTTTATAATAATTTTTTTGTGAAACACTTCATTTTGATTTTTTAACCTTAATATATAAGTTCCCGGAATAAAATCCGAAACATTAATTTCAATTCTGTTATTATCAGTAATCCGGTTTAAATCTTTCTTTAAAATACATTCTCCAAGTATATTGTATATTTCAAAACTTATAATATTCTCTTGCAGCGGATAATTTATTTCCACAATCAACTGTTCTGATGCGGGATTAGGGAAAGCCGAAAAAACAAGTTCTTCTGTTAAATTTTCGTTTACCTCAACATGCGGACACGGAGGAATTATAAAATCCAGTGTATGTTGAGAGAATACGCCAACTGAAACTGCCAGAATTAAAATTAAACCAAAAAATCTTTTCATGTCAAATCCTTTTTTAAAAACATTTAATTATTGTCAAAATTACAAAAAAATCTTAATTAATGCAAGTTTAAATACTATTTCTTTAACATACTGTATTTGAAAGTTTTTGGTAATTATTTAGCTGTTAGAAAAATTAGATTATGAGTCCGTAGGACTCAAATATTTGTAACCCCGATTTTCAAGTCGAGGGTTATAAATAACAGAAAAATAGCTTTTGGCGTATGTATTTGCAGAGGAGGGAAAGCGGGAGGATGCTGCAAATACTATGACAAAAGATTTTACAAAACAGCTAAATAATTACCAATTTTTGATAAAATTGTAAAAGATTTTTTGTTTTAATAGAGTTAGTGTGTTCGTAGAACTTATATTAATTTTTAATGTTTTAAAGCCTCTGTTGTAATAGTAGGGTTATCGGTCAATAATAAGTCTTTATTTTCCAGAACTGTTTTTAGATAATCCAAAGACCAGTTTCCCTCTCTTCTTCCTATATGATGCATAAAATCCGGAAGATTTACAAATATTATTGTTTCTCCGTTTATTTCTGCCGAAGTTTTACCGTTTATGGCAATTGCAAAAGGAAAATGGTCTTCGGGCAAACCAAGAGATTTAAGAAGTTCGTTATTTTTATCATCTTTAATCATATAATATTTAATCTCATATTTGTCGGCATAAGCTTCTAAAAACTCGTTAACAACTTCGAGTGTTTCCATTGAAGGCGGTCGTTCATGATGAAATATCTGAATCAAGTCTTTATCATCCGAACCATTTGATTGTGCACAATTTGAAAAAAATAGTCCTATTATAAGAATTAAGAATACTGAGTTTAATTTTAAATAGGTTTTTAATTTTAGTTTTTTCATAATAAAAATAGATTTAGATATTTTTTATTATTTCTGCTATTAAATTACAAAATTAATAAAATAACAAGAAAAACTAAATGTTTTTTAGTAATATTTGAACAGTAAAATTTTGCGGTAGTGTATGTTGAAAAATGATATAAAAATTATATGTATAAAAAATGTGCATTATTGCCAATTATTCATATTAAAAATGTGTAAAATTTCACATTTTTGACACATAAGTTTGGATATTTGATTTATTTTGATTATTTTTGCAAATAAATTACTTTAATATGGAAATAAAAAGAAATATTATTCAAAAGCTTATAAAATGGAAAGATAGTGAATTCCGTAACCCTTTAATAATTCAGGGAGCAAGGCAAGTCGGAAAAACATATTTGCTGAAAAGTTTTGGAAAAAAACATTATGAATCAACAGCATATTTTAATTTTGAAAAGACTCCTGAATTAGCACAGTTTTTTGAACATAGCAAAGAGCCGAAAAAAATACTTGAAAATTTATCTGTTTTACATGGCAGTAATATAAAACCACAAAATACTCTGATAATTTTTGATGAAATTCAGGAATGTAACCAAGCCTTGAATTCATTAAAATACTTTTGTGAAGAAACTCCTGAATATCATATTGCTTGTGCGGGTTCACTGCTTGGTGTTGCTCTTAGCAGGGGAATGTCGTTTCCTGTTGGCAAAGTTGATTTTGAAAATATTTATCCCGTAAGTTTTAGTGAATTTTTAAATATTGCTGATAAAAACTTGTTTTCATATTTAAATAATATGAATAAAATTGAAACTATACCTGATATATTTTTCAATAAAATTCTGGAAAAATTCAAGCTTTACAGTATTTCGGGAGGTATGCCAAAATCAATAATTACTTTGTTAAGCGATAAAGGTGTTGATTTGTGCGAAACGGTATTATTGAATATTATAAATTCTTATAAACTTGATTTTTCTAAATATGTTACAAATAAAGATATTCAAAAGATTAATTATATATGGGAATCTATGCCATCTCAACTATCAAGAGAGAATAAGAAATTTGTTTATAAAACTCTTAAAATCGGAGCAAGAGCAAGAGATTATGAAGATGCTTTGTTATGGCTTGTAAATGCCGGATTGATTTATAAAATATATAGAAATGAAAAAGCAAATTTACCATTATCGGCTTATGACGATTTGTCTGCATTTAAAATTTATTTACTTGATGTTGGAGTATTAAGAAGATTATCAAATTTAAAACCTAGTGTATTAGTTGATGGTAATCGTATCTTTTCGGAATTTAAAGGTGCTTTAAGCGAAAACTATATTTTACAGAGTTTAATTTTGCAATTTAATGAAATACCTCGTTACTGGACATCGGGTAATAAAGCAGAAGTTGACTTTTTATTACAATTTGATAATGAGATAATTCCAATTGAAGTAAAATCCAATGTTAATGTTAAAAGCAAGAGTTTATTTTATTATCGCCAAAAGTATAGTCCTCCGGTTTGCATACGTTATTCATTAAATAATTTGAAGTATTCCGGAGGAATACTTAATATCCCTTTATTTATGTGTGATTTTACAGAGAGGATTTTAAATTATCTTATGATTAGCAGATAATACTTATTACTGGTTTTAAACCGAATAATTCATTAAAAAAATTAACTGTTTACCGACCAAAAACTTTAAATATATTCAATCGCTATATTATTTTTTTGAGTTTATTTTATTTCAATCCTTAATCATCGTCAGCAACATTTTAAATTTTTCGGTTGCATTAACTGCATGAGGAATATGAGCAGGCATAATAATTGTTTCGCAGCAATTCAGATTATAAGATTTGCCGTCAATAATTACTTCTGCTTCTCCGTCCAGAATTTGAATCATAGCGTCAAAAGGAGCGGTATGTTCACTTAAAGACTGCCCTTTGTCGAAAGCAAATAAACTTAGATTGGCTTGCGGTTTTTTTATTATTATTCTGCTCACAATAGAATCATTCTGGTAATTAACCATATCTTTCAGTTTAACTACCTCGGATTTAGGAAAATTTATTTTTGTATTCATAATTTAAAAATTATACAATATAAATGTATCGGACATAAACTCAAATTACTTCCCCATTTCTGCCAGTATATCTTCAATATCTTCCACACAACTTCCGCAGCCTGTACCGGCTTCGGTTTTATCCTGTATTTTTTCTAGCGTATCACAATTGTCTTTTGTAATAGCATCTTCTATCTCCTGACGGGTAACTCCCATACAATTACATATTATTTCATCTTTGTCAGCCATAATTTTAAATTTATTAAGTTTATATTTAAATTAAAAAACTTCTCAATAATAACATTTTTTTTTGATTTTTGTTCACAAAAAAATCAAATTATTTTACAAAGCCAACAATTTTTCCATATCCTTATCAACTTCATTGATTCCCGATATTCCGAAATTATCTACCAGAACTTTTGCCACATTTGGAGAAAGAAAGCCGGGCAAAGTAGGTCCGAGATGTATGTTTTTTACTCCGAGATACAATAAAGCCAACAGAACTATTACTGCTTTTTGCTCGTACCATGCAATATTATAAGCTATCGGCAGATCGTTGAGATTGTCTAATTTGAAAACATCTTTTAAAGTAAGAGCAATAACTGCAAGAGAATATGAATCGTTGCATTGACCTGCATCAAGAACTCTGGGAATTCCTCCGATATCGCCGAGTTCAAGTTTATTATAACGGTATTTTGCACATCCTGCCGTAAGAATTACAATATCTTTGGGAAGTTTTGAAGCAAATTCGGTATAATAATCTCTTGATTTCATTCTGCCGTCGCAACCTGCCATTACGAAGAATTTTCGGATTGCACCGCTTTTTACAGCTTCCACTACTTTGTCTGCAAGTGCAAGTACTTGATTATGAGCAAATCCGCCTACTATTTTCCCTGTTTCAATTTCTTTTGGCGGAGCAGTTCTTTTTGCATGCTCTATAATTACCGAAAAATCTTTTTGCTCTCCGCTTTTACGGTTCGGAATGTGTTTTGCACCCGTTAAACCCGCAGCACCGGTAGTGTAAATTCTGTCGGCATAGCTTGCATCTTTCATTGGAGGTACAATACAATTTGTAGTAAAAAGTACAGGTCCGTTAAAAGATTCAAATTCTTCGCGTTGTTTCCACCATGCATTTCCGTAGTTGCCGACAAAATTATCGTATTTTTTAAATGCG
>SLSH01000235.1 GCA_007130555.1 Bacteroidales bacterium | reverse complement strand
TTATTTAATTTATAATAAATATAAGCCGCTTCGGTATGAGCCAATTTGTCTTCGGGGTTTAAAATGTATTTTAAATACGAAATAATAAAATTTGCCGCATCATTTCCTGCAACAAAAAGCGAATCGGCAGATATTACTTCATAAACAATTTCCTTTTTTGCTTTATCGGACTGACTGTAATTTATGATAAAATCAGCAATATTTTTCCCTTCTTCGTTACTGCGAACAAGTATCATTATGTCTCCGGCATTATAGTTGTTTTGCTGGATAAACTCAATTTGCCGTATCATTATATTCATTGCTTTTTCTTTGTTTTCGGCAACTTTTTCATCATTGTCAATTAAGTTTATTTCAACATAGCCTTCTTCGTTTTTTGTGCAGTTCTGCGTTATTTTATTATAAATGGAGTCTTTAATTTTTGATTTTATCTCTAAATCTTTATCGGTTTTAATTTTATTATTAAAATCATCTTGCAGCAAACCTGAAGCTATTTCGAAAAATTTATTATTAAATTCCACTATATTTTTATCACTGCGATAATTATCATTTAATACGATTTCATTATAATAAAGGGGAAAATCTTCTTTTATCTGTTTGCCGAGTAATTCCCAGTCGCCACCTCTCCATCCGTAAATTGACTGTTTTACATCACCGACAAGAATATTTTGATTATTGTTTTGATTTGCAAGACTTTCCGAAATCAAAGGTTTAAATGCTTCCCACTGGGTTTGACTTGTATCCTGAAATTCATCAATAAGATAATTGCTGTAAAATGTTCCGACTTTTTCGTAAATAAACGAAGAACTGTTGTTTTCGGATATTTCGGCAAGAAACATCGGCACTTCGCTTATCATAAATTTATTGTTTTCTTCCTTATATTTATTAATTTCGACAAAAGCATAACTTATCAAAGAAATATAAAAAAACTGCTTATGTACCAATGTTGAAACATGATAATCAGGATAATTTTTTTCAAGATAATTTTTAAAAGATGTACATTTTTCAATAAGTTTTTCAACTACACTGCATTTTTCAGGATTATTCAGGTCGGCTTTTCGCAGCCAATCATCAATTATATCGTAATCTTTAAAAATTTCTTCAATATCTTTTTTATCCAATTCAGTTTGCATATTAAGCATTCTTCTCGCAACAGATCTTGTGATGCCTCCCGAAAAAGTGTCCAAATCGAGAGAATTATCGCTTAATATCTGCCGAAAATCATTGATAAAAATCTCAGTATTTTTTTTAAATTTTATAATTACTGAATTAATATCGGATAAAAAGCTTTTCAGTTTGTTTTCATCTTTTAAAAAACTGTTGTAATCGTTTTCATATTTTTTATAATCGGAATGATAAATTTCTTTCAGAAATGTTTTAAGGCTGTATCTGGTGTCCCATTTTTTTCCTTCGGCAATATTTTGCTCTATTAAATTAATCAGATTATTTTTAAGAGTTTTGTCTTCGCTTGAAAGCACTATCATATTATCCACCACCTGATTAATTACATTATCCGAATCCAGTTCAATTTCGTAGTTATACTGAATTCCCGTTTCGTAAGCAAAATTCTTTAATATTTTTTGATAGAAACTGTCGATGGTAGATACGGAAAAATGTGAATAATCGTGCAGAATTTGTTTAAAAATAATTTTTGCTTTTGTTCGTATCTGAACTTCGGTAAGATTATACAGTTTTTTAATATTCGGGATATAATCGCTGTTTTCTCCTAATACGATTTTGTTTAATTCCGAGATAATTCTGCTTTTCATTTCCTCTCCCGCTTTGTTTGTAAAAGTAACAGCAAGAATATGCTTATAAGCGTGGTTCTGAGAAAAAAGCATCGTAATATATTTGCCGACAATATTATGAGTTTTCCCCGAGCCTGCCGATGCAGAATATACAACTAATTTTCCCATAAAAAATAAAAACTTATCAAAATATCAGAACAAAAATAGTGAAAAATAATGATATATTTTTATTTAGTATATGACAAAACTTTTTATCATCATATTTTTTAAAGGGTATAAGGTATAGGGGTATATGGAATGTTCCCCTTATACCAAAAAATCTTATACCTTAAAATTACTCATAACCCATTAAAATAGTGATAGAACAAATTTCCTGTTTATATCCCAAATCCAAAATCTTTGGTTATCGAAAATGTAATTGCATAAGAATGTGCAAGTTGTATTCCGTTATAGTATTGATATACAGGAATATCGTACATTAAAGAAAAATTCCATATTAAATTGAGATTATAATTTATTTGAGGAGAAATGTAAACCGAATTATTACCTGATTTATAGTCGGCTAGTTTTCCGTTTTCATAATAAGGCATTACGTATTCATGTCTAAGTTGTATTATGGCAGTAATATCCTTTGTTAAACGCGTATATGGATTAGCGAGATGTTTAGATAAAAACAGGGAAGAGGTAAAAGCATCTCCGAATTTGTATCCCTGTTTACTTTCGGTAAAATTTGTTTCATAGCGGTTTATCAGAATTATTCTTGCACTTATAATATCAAATTCTTTTACAAAAAAAGTTTGCAAAACCCCTCCGAAATTTCCGGTAGAGGGCTGAGCATCAATAGAGAGCTGAACCCCGTCAACTATCTGAGGTTTTATTGAAAAAGGAATTTTTGCTCCTGCCGCAAAAGAAAATTCAACTCCTTTAATAAGATTTTTGTACAGATTATATTTCCCGCTGATTATTGCATTTGACAGTCCGTACCCTCTCTCTGTAAAGTCAATGTATTTAAAATTCTGAGTTTTATTTATAAAATAACCCATTTCGGTTTCAATAGTAAATTTATTTGTAATACCATATCCTATACTAAATCCTGCATAATTATAATTAGCTGACGAAACCGCACTGCTCAGATTATAATCAATTACAGAACTGCCTTCCATATATTTGTTTAATAAACTATATTGATAAAAACTAACTGTTCTTATAATTCCTTTATCCAGAACTCCGAGATTTGTGCTTCCTGCAATGGGATTACCCGGGGAAGCAAAACATTGAGCATAAATTTTATTAAAAAAATAAGTGCAAAAAATAATTAAAGAAATAATTATATATTTTTTAATTTGCATAATAATTAAAGTGTTACAATTAAAACGGTTTTTGTTTTTGATTCATTGTAAGTGTCTTCCACCTTGCATGTAACGGTAATTTCTTCGGGAACACAGGGGGTAGTTGTAAGTGTTATTTCATGTCCGCTGCCTAAAATACTTCCCGTAGTGGCAGTCCAATTATATCTTATGTCTTTGCCTGAGGCTATAGCAGTAATTACAACAGTTTCTCCTGAAACAATCGTGTCTTTTTCTGCTGTAAGCGACTCGAAAATCAAAGGAATTTTTTCCTCATTATTGTCAGATGGTTCAGGCGGGTCATCATTACATGATGATAGCCCGATACAAAAAACTAATAAAATTAAAACTGATTTTTTTAATACTTTTGTTCTCATAAGTTAATAATTTATTTAGTTAATATCTTTTATACACCTTAGCGAAAATCCGTTATTTTTTGAAGATGTATTAAAACGACCTATACTTGATTGGCTTGCATTAAAACATCTTCTCCAGACAAGAAAGTCGTTTTCGGCTTCGGTGGATGTATAAAAATAAGCAAATTCCATTTCGCTGTTTTCAATTTGAGCCCAGTCTCCCGAAGTAGTTCTTTGTCCTGCAAATAAAACATTAAATCCTGTATATCCGTCTTTTTTCAGAGCATTTCCAATATTTTGTCCTCTCCACGCATTTTCTTTATTTGCATCATTTTCGGACATTCCAAGAGCTATTTCCATTTTTTTCCAGTCATTATCACTTGGTACATACCAATCTTCAGGGCAAATTCCCTGATTTTTTTCTCCAGTAGTATATTGCATTATCTCGTGCCACTGGTATAGACCTCCGTAAATATCACAATTTTCGCTATGATTATTATAGCAGTATTTTTCTATTGTATCATTATCGGTTTGATTTTTTTGTCCGTCAATCATTATCCCGATATTTAAATTTTCTGCCATCCAGCATTTATCTCCTATTTTAACAGTTTTATAATTTTGTCCGTCTCTTGCATCGGTTAAAACTCCGCAGGAAAGTAAAGGTTCGGATAATTTATTCTTATTTTCATTGCATGATGTAATAACTATTTGCATTAATACAAAAAACAATAATATTTTAGTTGTTGTTCTCAAACTTGTTTAATATTTTTTTTGTTTGTTTTCCCTTTATTAATTGTTTTTTAGACATCTTACAGATAGTCCGAAACTTTTTGTCCAATTATTAAATCTACCTACACCTGAATTATCGGCTCTGAAACATCTCCGGTATGCTGCGGAACCGTTTTCTGTTGACATATACAAATATCCGAATTCAATAGAACTCCCCTCAATAAACTGCCAGCCTCCACTACTGTTTCTTGCACCACCTAACAGCACATTAAATCCGCTACTTCCTCCTGATTTAAGAGCAGTACCAACACCTGCACCTCTAAAATTATTTATAATATTAGCGGTATATTCGTCCATTCCTAGTTCCATTTCGAGTTCAATAATATCCGCATCACTAGGGACATACCATCCCGGAGGGCATATCCCCTGAGTACCTTCTTCGGTAGTATAGTTCATAACCTGATTCCATTGATATAATCCCCCGTATGTATTGCAATTGTTCTGGTCATTATTATAACAATATTTTTCAATTACTTGGGTATCAGTTTGATTTTCAGTTCCATTAATCATTACTCCGA
>SLSH01000318.1 GCA_007130555.1 Bacteroidales bacterium | reverse complement strand
TATTTAGTTCCTTAGAATGAATCATTATTAAGAATATATTGGTAATATTATTGAATCAGTATCTATGTTTTGCTGAACTGCCCATCGAAAAATTGTTTTTCCTTCTTTTGGGTATGATGGCTCTAGCAGTACAAAAGAATCAGTCCTGATACTTTGCAAGTCGGCAATTATTTCAGTATCTATATTTAAAAGTTCCAGTAAAAAACCTAAACGCTTAATTACAGCTTGTGAATTAAATCTGATACAGTAATTATGCAGTTTCTTAAAATCAATGATGTCTTTGGCTTTGTATATAGCCTTACTGATTTCTGTAATGCCTCCTGCATAATCCGGTTTAAAAAGACAATCAATTATTGTTTTCTCCAGATCCGAGCAATACTGTTTATTGTAAGAATCTATCCAAATCTTTTCCCTGCCAAAGAAGTGCTTTTTATTATGATATATAAACTGAAAAGGAATCTCTTTAATTTTTAATACTGGTGGCTTAATTTGCTTATCAACAACAATTTGTTCCCGCAATAATGCCTGAGTAGTAAGACCATGCAATTGTAAAGCGGAATAATATCCAATGTAAAAATTTCTTTCACCGACAATGTATCCGGCAAGCAAATGCCAGTCAGGCATAAATGCTTTTGAGTCCTGCTCATAAGGTATTATATAATAAAGACCATCTTTAATCCTCATTAATAATCCTCTTTTAACCATATCTCCTAATAATTTTTTTACAGATGTCCTGCTGGAACCGGATAATATATCATAGGCTGTAGAGAGCTTAAAACAAAGTTGAGATGATTCATAAAGAGATTTAAGCAAAACAGCAGCTTTATTTGATATGTTTTTATTATTTATAGTCATATAGATACACATTTTTTAAACTCCAAAGATACAAAACATAAAAACAAGTGCCAAATTTTGTTTAAACTTATGAAAATATAATCTGAGAATACGAAAAATAAAGTTTTGTCATGAGTTTTTATTTACCCCGTTCACTCAACAATACCATCAGGCTCTCGACAATACCGAAAATATAGTTGCCGTAACACAATACATTTTGATGCCAAATGGGGTATAGGGTATATGGAACACCCCCTTATCCCTAAGAAACTTATCAAAATCATGATAATATTTTGTCATGTAGTAAAATTAAATCTTCCTACAGCACTTCCAAATATATCAAAAATATTATATTTGAAGAATATTTTATATTTCAATTTTGAAACGATTATTACAATATTTTAAAGATTTCGGGTTTTTGTTTTTCCCGTCTGTTTGTTCTGCATGCGGAGTGCCTTTGAGATTAAACGAAGGCATAATTTGTATAAAATGCTTATATGAATTGCCGCGTACCGATTATTGTAATGATGATGAGAATATAATTGTTCAGTTATTTGCAGGTAGGATAAAACTTGAGAAAGCAACTGCACTATTCAGTTTTCATAAAGGCAGCAGATTTAGAAAATTATTACACAGTTTAAAATATAATAAAAAACCTGAAATCGGTATTTTATTAGGAAGAGAATTGGGTGCCGAAATGGTTAAATCAAAGAATTATTCGGATATTGATGCGGTAATTCCTGTTCCGTTACATCCCAAAAGACAAAAACAAAGAGGATATAATCAAAGCGAAATGATAGGAAAAGGAATTGCAGAAATAATGAATATCCCTCTTTTTACAGACGTGTTTTTCCGAAACGAATATACTCAAACCCAGACTCGTATGACGCGAGAAGAAAGATGGGAGAATGTATCGGGGAAATTTAAACTTGAAAATACCGAAAAAATACATGATAAACATGTTCTTCTTGTTGATGATGTAGTTACTACAGGTTCTACGCTTGAAGCATGCGGAGAAATTTTACTCGGAGTACAGAGACTGAAATTAAGTATTGCCGTTCTGGCAAAGGCATAGATATATTCCAAAAATATAATTTAACCGCTAAAAAAATATATATATCTTTTATGTTGTATTATTACAATAAATCAAAATTATAAAATGTCAAAAAAGTTTTGTCATGTACTCCGAAAAATATTATTAAATTTGTAAAAAAAAATTAAATGGAATATATAGGATTAAATGAGCAGGAAATTCAAAGGCGGGAAGCATTGAAAAGTCTTGCGGAACTAGGCATTGACCCGTATCCGGCAGCAGAATATATTGTAACCGATAATAGTGTTGATATTATAAATAATTATAAAGACGGTGATTCCGAAAATAAAAAAGAAGTAATTATTGCGGGACGTATTCTGGGCAGAAGAATAATGGGAAATGCTTCTTTTGTTGAGTTGCAGGACGATAAAGGCAGGATACAGCTTTATTTTAAAAGGGATACAATTTGTTCCGGCGAAGATAAGACAATGTATAATACGGTATTTAAAAAATTGCTGGATATCGGAGATATTATAGGAGTAAAAGGCTTTGTTTTTAAAACTCAGATGGGAGAAATATCCGTTCATGTAAAAGAATTTACGGTATTGTGCAAATCATTAAAACCTTTGCCAATTGTTAAAGAAAAAGACGGAGTTGTTTATGATGCATTTACCGACCCTGACCACAGATACAGAAATCGTTCGGTTGACCTTGTCGTAAATCCCGAAGTAAAAAAAACTTTTATTAAAAGAACTCAGTTAATTAACTCAATGAGGACTTTTCTTAACAGTAAGAATTATCTTGAAGTTGAGACTCCGATATTGCAACCTTTATACGGAGGTGCGGCGGCAAGACCATTCAAAACTCACCATAATACTTTAAATCAGACATTATATTTAAGAATTGCAAATGAATTATATCTTAAACGATTAATTGTCGGAGGATTTGACGGTGTGTATGAATTTGCAAAAGATTTCAGAAACGAGGGAATGTCAAGATTTCATAATCCCGAATTTACTCAGATGGAGTTGTATGTTGCTTATAAAGACTATCTGTGGATGATGAATCTTGTCGAAGAAATGGTTGAAAAAATTACAATAGACCTGCACGGCAAAACCGAAATTAAAGTCGGAAAAAATACCATAGATTTTAAGCGTCCATGGAAAAGATTTACAATGTTTGAAGCTATTGAACATTTTACGGGAATTGATATATCCGAAATGGATGAAAAACAACTTACCGAAACCGCAAAAAAACTTAATATAGAAGTTGATGCAAGTATGGGCAAAGGCAAATTAATTGATGAAATTTTCGGTGAATGTTGCGAAAGTAAATTAATTCAACCTACTTATATAACCGATTATCCGATAGAAATGTCGCCACTGGCGAAAAAACACAGAAGTAAAAAAGGACTGGTCGAAAGATTTGAATTAATTTGCAACGGAAAAGAAATTTGTAATGCATACTCGGAGTTAAATGACCCGATAGACCAGAGAGAGAGATTTGAACAGCAACTTTTATTGGCAAAAAGAGGAGATACGGAGGCAATGATGCTTGACGAAGATTTTCTAAAAGCAATAGAAGTAGGAATGCCCCAAACTGCAGGATTAGGAATTGGAATAGACAGACTTTGCATGATACTAACAAATTCGGAATCTATTCAGGATGTAATATTTTTCCCGCAAATGAAACCCGAAAAGAAAACAGAAGAATTTAATGAACAGGAATTTATTGATGCGGGTATTGACAAAGAATGGATAAATGTTCTTCAGAAAACGGGATATACATCATTTGAATCGGTAAAAACAACAAATCCGGGTAAACTTCATCAGCAATTATGCGGACTTAATAAAAAACATAAGCTGGGATTGAAAAATCCTGATATCGAAGAAATTAAAAAATGGCTGACTAAATCATAATATAAAGTAAAATACTAAATTATTGATGAAATTTTTTAAGAACATATTTTCAATTATTTGCATTATTATTTTATGTAATTTAAGTATTTATTCTCAGGAAAAAATATATAATTTAGAATTAAAAGTAAATTATCCCATTATCAAGGGCATAGAATCTACGATTACTGTTACTGCAAAAGATACTTCGGAAAATATAATAAACATAAATACCGTAAAAAGAGCATGGTTTGATAATAACAGGGTTTATCTGAATTTCACCGAAGGTAAAGCAGATTTTAAATATGTAATTAATGAGAATAAAAATTATACTTTTATTCATGAAGATATAATTATTGAAGAAAAAATTAATCCGATACCATTATGGTTTTCAATAATCCCTCCATTAGTAGCAATATTGTTTGCTTTATTGTTTAAAGAAGTTTTTACCGCTTTATTGCTGGGGATATTCAGTGGCACATTTATGATTTTTGTGTATCAGGGATTTGGATTTTTTAAATCAATATTCGGAGGATTGTTCTCTATGATAGACACTTATGTTATTGCCGCTTTATCAAAGGATTCTCATCTTTCAATAATCATTTTTACTTTACTGATAGGAGGAACGGTGCATTTAATCAGTAAAAACGGAGGTATGCAGGGTATAATATTGTATCTGTCAAAATATGCAAAATCTGCCAGATCAGGACAGTTAGTAACCTGGCTAATGGGTTTATGTATCTTTTTTGATGATTATGCAAATACCCTTGTTGTAGGTAATACCATGCGTCCTATTACAGATAAATTAAAAGTTTCGCGGGAAAAATTAGCATATATCGTTGACAGTACGGCAGCACCAATAGCATCGGTAGCATTTGTAACAACATGGATAGGTGCTCAGTTAAGTTACATACAGGTAACTATTGATAATCTGGCAATAGGAGCAAGTGCTTACGGTATATTTTTCAGCAGTCTAAAATATTCTTTCTATCCGTTTCTTGCTTTGATTTTTGTTTTTA
>SLSH01000226.1 GCA_007130555.1 Bacteroidales bacterium | reverse complement strand
TATCCAAATCCATTTGATGATTTAATAAATATAAATTCTTCCGCTAAAATTAACAGAGTAATATTTACTCAAATTACCGGACAAATCATTATGGAAATAAACAACCCCTCGGAAAATGAAAGTATTAATACTTCTCAAATTCCTGCAGGTTTTTATATGCTGATTATTGAAACGGCAAACGGAGAGAGAATTGTAAATAAAATAATAAAACAATAACACATATTCTTTTATGAAAAAAGCCCTGTTTCGGGGCTTTTTTTATTTATATACTTTTATCAGATTTAAAAGCTCCTTAACATCCAGCCCTAGTGCATTGACTTTAATTTTTGCTTTATTATAAAAAGGCTCACGTTCAATCATTGTCTTTTCGATAAATTCATACATCTCTTCTGGATTCATATTACTGATTTTAGGACGCTTTTTTTTCGAACTTTCAAGCCTGTTTAATAATGCTTTATTACTCATTTCCAAATAAATACTTATACCTCCACTATTAATTTCATCCATATTGGTAAAATAACAGGCAGTTCCTCCTCCGGTCGAAATTACGATATCGTCTTTTCTCAATAAGCTTCGCAGATGTTTCTGTTCGATTTTTCTAAAATACTCCTCACCGTATTTATTAAAAATCTCAGATATTTTAAGATTTTCCTGACTTTCGATATATTCATCCAGATCAATAAAATTGAATCCCATAGTTCTTGCAAGTCTTTTACCATACGAAGACTTGCCTGAACCCATAAAACCTGTTAAAAATATTTTCATTTGTCAAGTTAAAAACCCAAACTCATTTGTTGTGCAGAACTACCGGGGTCTTTTTTATTATTTCCCTTGTCTTTTGTATCCTTTTTTTCTCCGTTTTCTTCGGATTTTCCTTTATCTTCAGAATTACCATTATCTTCCGATTCATTAATTTCAGGACTTGCCTCGTCATGAGCATTGTCTTCTTTTATCGGTTCTTCTTCCTCCTTTATTATCGGTTCATCAAATAAAATACTTTTTGTTTCAAAAGTGGTAATTCTTTTTCCTCTGGCTTTAAATCCTTTTACTGCAATAAATTTTTCGGCATCAAAAAGTAAATCTTCTTTGTTTTTGTGTTTGCCACCAAAAATTACTTTAACCTGCGGATATTTATCTTCCGATACATCAACCAAATAAGAACCCTCATGCTCGGAAATTAAGTATTGTTCTTTAACCGAATCTTTAACAGTAAAACGTTTTAAATAAAATTGTTTTTGTTCTGCATCAAAATGAATAGCAGTATAAATTTTGTCGGGATTATATTTTTCAATAATAATTGTATCATCTTCGTAATGATTTGATAAATCAAAATTAGTAATTCTATAATATCCTTTTTTTGTAATAACGGTTATTTTACCTTCGCCCAAAAACTCTCCTAAATATTTTCCTCTTCCCTCTACATTTAATCTGAAAACTTCTTCGTCAAACCATATTTTTCTGCCTCCCAGTGTTGACACTCCTTCTTCTTTAAGAGCAATTTTATGAACCTCATGTTTTGTTAATATATTTCCTCTGGAACCTCTGCCTTTAATTACAATTTCTTTAAAATCCTGCTCGAAAACCAGCTTACGTAATTTTGGTTTTGGCTTAAGAAAAATTTTAATAACTTCTGCTTCTCCGTTAGGATTGGATGTGAAATATAAAACTCTGGAATATTCCGAACCTTGAGTTAAATCATATTCTTTGTCTCTGGTAATTCCTGCAACGGCAAATCTTTTAATAAATGAATGCCCTTTTTTGCCATCTCTGTAAACTACATTATAAATAGTTCTTTTATCATTCTTTTTAAAAACATTCACAAATAAAATATCCTTGCCGAAAAAAGCTTTGTCGTTTACTTTTGATACCATAAATTTTCCGTCTTTACGAAAAACAATTATATCATCAATATCGGAACATTCGCAAACATATTCTTCTTTTTTAATTCCGGTACCTACAAATCCTTCTTTATAGTCGCAGTAAAGCTTTTCGTTTGCAACTACTACTTTGGTAGTGTCAATAACATCAAAGTTCCTGAGTTCTGTTTTTCTCTCTTTACCTTTTCCGTATTTTTCTTTGATTTTCTTATAATAATCTATTGCATAATCAATAATACTATCAAGACTTTCATTGATTTTCTTAATTTTATCTTCTATTTCCAGTAATGATTCTTCCGCTTTATCCGAATTAAATTTTAAAATCCTTTTCATCCTGATTTCCAGCAACTTGGCTACGTCTTCTCTGAAAATTTCCCGCACTAATTTTAACTTGGCTTCCTGAATTTCTAATTCAATAAAATCTAATGCTTCTTCTGTGGTCTTGGAATTTTCATAAGCTTTAAGTTTATAAATCCCGTTCTCGATAAACCATTTCTCCAGAGATGACAGATGCCACTGCTCTTCCAGTTCGGTTTTTTCTATCTTTAATTCTTGTTTCAATAATTCAACCGTATTGTTTACGGATGATTGCAGTATTTCGGTTACACTTAAAAAGTGCGGTTTGTCTTCTTCTATAACACAGGCATTAGGTGAAATAGACATTTCGCAATTAGTAAAAGCATAAAGTGCGTCAATTGTTTTGTCTGTCGATATTTCGGGATTTAAATGTATTAAGATTTCAACATTTTCGGAAGTATTGTCATCAATTTTTTTAATTTTTATTTTTCCTTTTTCATTTGCCGCAAGAATTGATTCTATAAGGGAGGATGTATTCTGACTAAATGGTATTTCTTTAATAACAAGAGTTTTTTTATCAATTTTATCAATTTTTGCCCTTACTCTTATTCTGCTATTCCGTAATCCGTCGTTGTATCTACTTATATCGGCATATCCTCCTGTCGGAAAATCGGGATATAGTTTAATTTCTTTTTCTTTTAATGTGTTAATACATGCATCAATAAGTTCGTTAAAATTATGGGGTAGTGTTTTTGAAGACAATCCTACTGCTATACCCTCAACTCCGGAAGCAAGAAGGAGAGGAAATTTAACAGGCAGATTTATTGGCTCTTTATTTCTTCCGTCATAAGTAGGTCTCCAGAAAGTTGTTTTAGAATTAAACACTACTTCAAGTGCAAATTTAGATAACCTAGCTTCGATGTATCTCGGAGCAGCAGCAGAATCTCCTGTAAGAGTATTTCCCCAATTACCCTGAGCATCAATCAGCAAATCTTTTTGCCCCATTTGCACAAGAGCTTCTCCGATAGAAGCATCTCCGTGCGGATGAAATTGCATGGTATGACCGATAATATTAGCAACTTTATTGTATCTTCCGTCATCTAATTGTTTCATCGAATGTAAAATCCTCCTCTGAACAGGTTTTAACCCGTCATAAACATGAGGTACCGCACGTTCAAGAATTACATAAGATGCATAATCCAAAAACCATTCCTCGTACATACCCTCTAATCGGGTAGCTTTTACACTAACAGAACTTTCTTCCGTTGAAGGTGTTTCTTTCTCCATTTAATTCTAATACTTTATTTAATGTCTTAAATTTCCTGCAAAAATAATTATTAAAAAAATATAAAATCCTTAATAACAAAAAAAATAATAACATAATATTTGTTAATAAGTAATATGTTTTAAAATTTTATTAATTTTGCATTTTAATCAACAGAATGTAAAACTAATTAAAAAATTAATGCTATGAAAAAATCAATGTTTTTATTTATCGTTTTGGCGTTTCTTGTTAATAATTTATTCTCACAAGAGCAATTGCAAAATGGAGGTTTCGAAAACTGGGAATCAATTTTTTTACATGAAAGTCCTGCCGTATGGACAAGTGGTGTGAGTAACCCCGCTTATTTAGGCTATGGAGTAATTAAGTATGAAGATGCTTATTCCGGTGATTATGCCGTTAAATTACAATCATACTACAATGAAGAAAATGATGATACCGCATTTTCGTATGTTTTTTTAGGACGTACCGGAGAAGATGGTCCTGAGAGCGGAATTCCATATACATCCGATTTTGACCAAATTTCGGGATACTATAAGTATAATATGCAGGAAGACGACTCAGCTACTATTCTCTTAATTAAATTTTTAGAATCAGATCCTACATTTTTTCTGAAAAAAATTGGAGGAGTATTAGAGGAATGGACAAAATTTACTTTTGATGTTCCCCCCGGTGAATGTGATTCCGTCTTTTTCGGATTCATATCTTCCGATCCATGGACAGATGGAAATACAAATTTTGATTCATGGTTTATTGTTGACAGTGTTCATTTTATAAACACAGAAGGAGAGACTCCCGAACCATTGCCAAATTATGATTTTGAAGTATGGGAAGAATATTATTACAATGAACCGGAACACTGGCATTCATTGAATTATTTTTTCTCTGTTTTTGGTGAAGAGACCGTCAGTCAAACCGAAGATGCTTATGAAGGGATGTATGCTGTTAAAATATCTACTATGTCTTTTAACGAAACCGATACAATACCGGGATTTTTATCATACGGAGAAATAATATTAGGGAATGATTTTCCGTTTATTCCTATACCGTACACAGATAAACCAACAAAACTTATGGGATATTATAAATATTATCCCCATATGGCAGATACAGGAATGATGATGGTGCAATTCTTATTTGAAGGAGATATTATAGAATCCAAGACTTATTCTTTCGAAGAGGCAACAGAATATGAGTATTTTGAAGTAGATTTTACTTATTATGGCGACCCTGATAGTTTTATACTTATATTTTCGTCAGGGAGTAACCCGGGTTCTACACTTTATTTGGATGCAATCAGTTTTGACTTTGAAACAATAATCAATGAATCTGTATCCGATAATGATTTTACTATTTATCCTAATCCTGCCACAGATTATTTTTATTGCAATTTTTCAAATCACGGAAATATTGCCGAATACATAGAAATAGTTGATTTACAGGGTAGAATTATTAAAAAAATTGATAATAATTCCGGGAAAAATCTGAAAATAGATATCAGCGACTTGTCAAACGGAATATATTATATACGTACCGAATTAAATAACAGTCCAATTAATAAGCTGATTGTAATTGAATAGAAATAATTTAAGCACATAACAAAACTTTTTTAAAAGATTTATGACTACTGATTTTTGCCACGGAAACACTAAAGCACGGAATTACACAGAACTATTCCGTGAAATTTAGTGTTTTTGTGGCAGGATTATTGCAAAATGCTCATATAAAGACAGTTATTTTGTTCAAAATATTAATCATATAAAGTTTTGTCATGTACTTAAAGAAATAATTTCTGATTACAAAGGACTTTTGCTTTTTTTAAATAACTTCTTCTACTTTAAGATTATTTATTATAAATTCTTGCCGGTCGGGTGTGTTTTTACCCATATAAAAATCCAGTAATTTGCTTATACTGTCGGCTTTACTTAATGTAACCGGATCTAAACGCATTTTTTTGCCTATAAAGTTTTTAAATTCATCAGGGGAGATTTCTCCCAATCCTTTAAATCTGGTTATTTCAGGATTGGATTCTAATTTTTTTTCTGCATTTTGCTTTTCTTGCTCGGTATAACAATAAATAGTTTCTTTTTTATTTCTAACCCTGAATAAAGGAGTTTGCAATATATACAAATGTCCGTTTTTAACAAGGTCAGGGAAAAATTGCAGAAAAAATGTAATTAAAAGCAATCTTATGTGCATTCCGTCAACATCTGCATCTGTTGCAATAATTACATTTCTGTATCTTAAATTCTCGATGCTGTCTTCGATATTCAAAGCTGCCTGCAAAAGATTAAATTCATCGTTTTCGTAAACTACTTTTTTTGTTAACCCATAAGTATTCAGAGGTTTCCCTTTAAGACTAAAAACAGCCTGAGTATTTACATCTCTTGATTTTGTAATTGACCCGCTTGCAGAATCTCCCTCGGTAATAAATATCGTAGCTTCGTACCGTCTTTCGTCTTTAGAATTGTAATGAATACGACAGTCTCTAAGTTTTTTATTGTGAAGATTAACTTTTTTAGACTTTTCTCGCGCGATTTTTTTTACCTCTGCAATTGCTTTTCTTTCTTTTTCGGAAGACTGTATTTTTTTAAGAACGGCATCTGCAACATCAGGATTTTTATGTAAATAGTTATCTAATTTGGTTAAGAACTCAAATATATGATTCCTGATAGAAGTTCCGTTAGGACTCATATCTTTTGAACCAAGTTTTGTTTTTGTCTGTGATTCGAAAATAGGGTCTTCAATTTTTATACTTATTGCTGCCATTATACTTTGACGAACATCGGAAGCATCAAAATCTTTTCTGTAAAAATCTCTGATGGTTTTAACGAAAGCTTCTCTGAAATTTGTCAGATGTGTCCCGCCCTGAGGTGTATGCTGACCGTTTACAAACGAAAAATACTGCTCACTATATTGATTTAAGTGAGTAAATGCCATCTCAAAATCACCCCCGTTAAGATGTATTATAGGATACAAACATTCCTGATTTATGTTTTCTTGTAATAAGTCTAATAACCCGTTACGTGAAAAAAATTTGGTGCCGTTATATGTAATGCTAAGCCCTGTATTCAAATAAGCATATCTTCGTATCATCCTCTCTACGTGCTCATTCTGAAAAAGATATTCTCCGAAAATTTCTTCGTCAGGTATCCATTTAACCAAAGTCCCGTTAGGCTCATCTGTTGAGGTAAGTTCAAATTCTTTTACAAGTTTGCCTTTAGAATAAATTACCTTTTTTTGTTGACCATCGCGAAAAGAAATAATTTCAAAATTATCCGACAATGCATTTACGGCTTTAATACCAACTCCATTTAATCCTACGGTTTTTTTAAATATTTTAGAATCATATTTTGCCCCGGTATTCATTTTTGAGGCGATGTCAGTTACTTTACCCAGAGGCAGACCTCTACCATAGTCTCTTACTAATACCGTACCTTCTTTAATATTTATTTCGATTGACTTACCAAAACCCATTGCATATTCGTCAATGGAATTATCAACAATCTCTTTAAGCATTATATAAATTCCGTCGTCTCGCGAAGTGCCGTCTCCAAGTTTTCCTATATACATCCCGGGACGACGACGAATATGCTCATCCCATTCTAGTGTTTTTATACTATCATCTGAATAATCAACTACCATTTTAAATGAAATTTTCTTGTAATGTGCAAAAATAAATATAAAATCATTGATATTGCCAATTTTAATTTAATAGATATTAACAAAAACAGGTTAATATTTTTTAATAATTATCAAAATTCCAAATCGTGCACCAAAACAAAATTATTAAAAAAAATTCCGCAAAGACACTAAGAACAGATGAATACAACGACTTAATATGAAGAAAAGGTCTTGGATATCAGTTTCAGGACTGATATAATTATGGAAAAAATTAGTGATTGAAATAATACTTTGTGTACTTTGCGTCTTAATGGAAAAAAATAAAAATATGTAAACTTTTTTTAGAACGAGTCGCTTCCCTGCGGAATTAATTTAAATCATGGGCTATTCTTTTACCTTCAAATTCTTACCTATCTGATAGGTATCTCCGACTTTTCGTCCTAAAACCCTGTATTCACGTGCCCCTCCGATATAAATAAGGGGATTTATTGCCTCTATATCAAAAGAATTATATATGTTAACATTTCGCAATTTATCAGTATCTATGTGAGTTTCAACAATTTCTCCGATAAAGTGGTTTGTAATTCCTACAATATTTGCATCAACTAATTTACATTCAAGATTTAAAGGACACTCTTTAATAATAGGAGACATAATTATTTTTGACGGTAATTTCGTTAATCCTGTTGCTTTAAATTTATCAATGTCTTTTCCTGAATTTATCCCGCAAAAATCGCTTTCTGTCATAATATTTGCCGAGGCTATATTAACACTGAAATTTCCGTTTTTTTTAATCTCATTACCCGAAAATCCGTTTTGACCTACCGATATTCCCAGCGTAGGAGGACTGCTTGATAACAAACTTACCCAGGCTATGGTTACAATATTTGCTTTTTCAAAACTTCCCGTTACAACCAGAGTCGTAGGACACGGAAACATAATCTTTTTCGGACCAAATGTTGTTTTCATAATTGTAATATTTTAGTTTTTTTAATAAATTATTTCTCAAATATTATTCTAAATCTTCAGGATTTCGTATTTCATAATTCGGTTTAACGTAATAATCATATACCTTAACAGTTTGGTTTTTTATTCTGTCCCACGAAAAAATTACAAGAATTATTGAAATGATCAGCATTATAATCAATATTTTTTCATTTTTTGTAAATTTTGACCACTTCATAAGTATCTGATTTTCAATTATTTCTCTACTCTTATTCTTGCATCTACTGCTTTTACATATTTAGAATTTCCCAGCAACGGATTCAAATCCATTTCAAATATTTCGGGAGCTGTTTGCATAAGTGCCGATATACGTGTGATTTGTTCTGCAAACATATCTTCATTTACAGGTTCCTGACCTCTTATGCCTTGTATGATTTTATAAGATTTTAGATTACGAATCATTTGCACCGCTTCATTTTCGGATACCGGAACAATTGAGGTATTAACATCTTTAAATATTTCTATAAATATACCTCCGAGTCCTGCAAGTACCATGTGTCCGAATTTTTCTTCATGCTTAGCTCCGATAAATACTTCCGTTCCCGACAACATTTGTCCCATCAGAACAGCATAGGTGTCTTTTATTTTCATTAATCTGTCAAATTCTTTACGAATTGTTTCTTCATCTTTTACGTTCAGCACAACTCCACCTACATCTGATTTATGAACAGGTCCTACAACTTTCATCACAACAGGATATCCGTTTGTTTTTGCAAAGCTAACGGCGCCTTCTGCATCCGAAACAACTTGTTCGGTTGCTCTGTCAATTCCCGCTGCATCAAGAATTTCAAAAACATCATCGGGAGGGAGATAACCGTTGTCGGCATTGTCAATTATTTTACGGATTTTAAGTTTATCAATTTCCGGAACTTTTATATTTTCAGGAGCAGGTTCAGGAGTATTTACAATTTTACATAACGCATTTCCGAAAACCACTTCATCAGGGAAATTGATTCTTCCGAGTTTTATGAAATGTTTAATTTCTTCATCGGCATTAATTATTGAAGGAAGTATAGGATAAATCGGTTTTTTAGAGGATTTCATTTTTTTATCCAGCAATTCATAAACTTCGTAAACGGGGAATAATCCCGGACTTCCGAAAATCACTGCCATTGCATCAATATTGTCAAAATCATTTTCGCATGCATCAATAATATATCCTAATTGTTCGGCTGTTCCCGTAGCAAGAAAATCTATAGGATTTGCAACCGATGTGCCTGGAAAAAGTTTTTCCAGTAATTCGTCTGCTTTTTTACCCGAAATTTCAGGGATTTGCATACCTCCGTTGCTAAGTGTATCGGTAAGCATTACGGCAGGACCTCCCGCATGAGTAATAATTGCTATGTTTTTGCCTTTTGGTTGTGGATGCATAAAGATACATGCTGTGGTTGCAAGTTCTTCTCTCCCGTTACATCTTACAATTCCCGCTTTATTAAATAATGCATCAACGGCAACATCCGAACTGGCAAGGGCTCCCGTATGAGAAGAAGCAGCACGACTACCCGCCTCGGAACCTCCTGATTTTATAGCCGCAATTCTTGCTCCTTTTCTGATTAACGAAGAAGCATGTTTTCTTAATAAATCCGGTTTTTCAATGTTTTCTATGTATAATAATTTTACCGGAGCACTTACTCCATGCTCGTAAGTTTCATCAAGGTGTTTTAGTATTTCTTCAACTCCTAACTGCGCAGAATTTCCTACCGAGAATAAACTTGAAAAATTTAAACCTTTAGGCATTGCTGCTTCCATTATAAATACGGCAGTAGCTCCGGAACCCGAAATAAAATCAACTCCTTTCGAGCTTAATTCAGGAATCGGCATTGTAAAAATTCCCGCATAATTCTGATTTAATAATCCTATGCAATTCGGACCGATAAGGCTTCCTCCTGTTGAATTTATAATATCAACAATTTTCTTTTCCAGTTCAGCACCTTCTTCATTTTCTTCGCTAAAACCTGCCGAAAGGATTATAAACCCTCCTGTGGATTTTTTATTGGCAAGTACATCTACAGCTTCAAGACAAAATTTTGCCGCTACTGCAAGAATAGCACAATCAACCTGAGGGAGTTCTTCGGTTGTATGATATGACTTAATCCCCTGTACTTCATCCATTTTTGGATTAACAACATAAAGATTGCCGGAATATCCCGCATCAACAATGTTTTTTAATACTTTCCCTCCCGGTTTCTGAATGTCATCCGAACCTCCGATAACTGCAATTGATTTCGGATTTATTAATTTATCGTTTATCATAATTTGTAAATTTTTTAAATTGATTTACAAAGATAAAATTAATATTTTTCAGAAAAAAGATTAATCGTTTATAAGTTTCGGGAATGAATTTTTAAAATCTCATTAATATTTTCCTCAACACTTTTTTCGGTATTAATCCAGTGAATTATATGTCCGTTTTTTTCCATTTTTCTGAACCATGTCATCTGACGTTTTGCAAATTGATGTATTGCAGTATTTAGTTTTTCGAACATAGTTTTATAATCTATTTTTTCCGAAAGATACCATGCAAGATATTTATATTCAAGCCCGTAATACTCCATATCCTCAAAAGAAACATTTTGTTTTAAAAGCATTTCCGCTTCTTCTGTCATCCCGTTTTCGAGGCGGTATTTTAATCTTTCGGTAATTCTTTGTCTGCGGATTTCCCTGTCATATTTTACTCCTATATTCAAAGAATTAATTTCCGGATAATCTGGATTTATTTCTCCAGAATTTTTATAGTATTCCTGAATTTCAATTGCTCTGATTGCCCGCTTTTTAGTGTCTAAATCACTCCTGTTATGAGGGTTTTTATATGATTTCAGAACTTTTTCTAAAGCCTGAATATCGTAATTTTCAAGTTTTGCTCGTAAATCTTCATCTTTTGGTACGTGAATTAATTTGTACGAATTCAAAACTGATTCTATATACATCCCTGTTCCTCCGCACATAACGGGAAGTTTTCCCTTATCTGTAATTTCTTTAAAAACTCTGAAAAAATCTTTCTGAAATTCATAAACATTATATTTTTGCCCCGCAGGAAGAATATCAATTAAATGATAAGGAATTTCTTTGCCATTAATAAAGTATTCACTCAAATCCTTTCCTGTCCCTATGTCCATGTTTTTATAAACCTGACGACTGTCTCCACTTATAATCTCGGCATCCAGCTTATATGCAAGTTCAGTTGCAAATATAGTTTTTCCGGCAGCAGTATGACCGAGTATTGTAATAAGATTATATTTATTTTCCATTATGAAATTAACAATTTTTTTATCATAAAGTTAATATAATTGTAAAGATTGCAGGGGAAAAGTAATATTTTTTTTTCATATTTGCACCCATTTTATTATTGTCTTATTACAGACAAGTTTTTTTGACATATAGTTTTTATGAATATTGCCCAAAACATAGAAAATATTAAAAATATTATAATGCAACCTACCGGAGCATGGGAAAATTTAGATGCGGATAAATTAAATATCAAGTCGTTTTTTTTGATTCATGTTTTGGGTGTTTTAAGCTTGGTTTTTTTGGGACGTTTTGTCGGAAAATCACTTGAAATACTATCAATATCATCCATATACTACATTGCATCTTATGCTTTTTTTTCTCTAATATGCGAGTTTTTATCTTTTTATTTGTCGGTTTTGGTTATCAATAAACTACTGCCGTCATATAATGTTCCGGAAAATTTTAGAAAAATTTGTTTATTGCTATATTACTCCTTAATTCCATATTATTTTATCGCTTTTGTAATTAACCTTTTTCCCAGCATGTATTTTTTGGGGATTATTTGTTTATATGGACCAGTATTATTTTGGTTCGGAACAAAATCTTTGTTTAATTTTAAAAAAGAAGACCATCTGATATTTTATATCATTTCCATTATAATAATAGCAGGAATACATTTGACATTAAGGTTTATTGTTATTTTACCGTTTTTTAACAATATTATAAAATTATGACACGGCAATCTGTTACATATAAAAACAAAAAGGCATATTATAAATATGAGATATTGGATAAATATATCGCCGGTATTCAACTTCTTGGAACAGAAATAAAATCTATCAGAAACGGTAAAATAAATTTTATAGATTCTTATTGTACCATAAAAAATAATGAAGCATGGATAATAGGACTACATATTGCCGAATACGAAATGGGAACTTGTAATAATCATAAACCAAAACGGGACAGAAAATTACTTTTAAATAAAAAAGAAATTCTTAAAATAGTAAAAAAAGTAACCGAAAAAGGTTTAACTATAATCCCTTTAAATTTATTTATTGATGAAAAAGGATTTGCAAAACTTGAAATTTCAGTAGCAAAAGGAAAAAAAATCTATGATAAACGTGAATCCATAAAACAACGTGATGAAAAAAAAGACATAAACAGATTAAGTAAATATACTTAAAATTATGACCTATTATTTAATTGTTGCAATTATTATTTCTTATTTGATCGGATCCTTTAGCACTGCTTACTGGTTCGGAAAATGGTTTTTTAAATTAGATATACGAAAAGTAGGAAGTAAAAATGCCGGAGCCACAAATACAATGAGAGTTTTAGGATACAAAGCCGCTTTGCCGGTTTTTATTATTGATATTTTTAAAAGCTTCCTGGCAATTCAACTAATATATTTTATACCCGAAATTCAAGTATCCTCTGAATTCTACTATCTGGTTAAAATTATTCTCGGAGCAAGTGCCGTAATCGGACATATTTTTCCATTATATTCTAAGTTTGACGGAGGAAAAGGCGTAGCATCTTTGCTCGGGGTAATTTTAGCCCTGCATCTAATAGGAACATTAATTGTTCTGGGGATGTTTATTATTGTTTTTCTGATATTTAGAATAGTGTCAATATCTTCGTTAATTGCGGCAATATCATTCCCGATTACGATTTACATCATGGAAAATTCCGAAAAACAGATACTTATTGTATTTAGTATAATAGCAACTATGCTACTTGTAATTACTCATTTAAAAAATATTAAAAGATTAATAAAAGGAGAAGAAAAAAGAATTGATTTCAAAAAATAGATTAATATTGTAAAAAAATATTTTGTTAAATTTTAAATTAAATAATAATTATGAATACTTTAAGAATTTTGTTACTTACAATGATTGTGATATGTGTATTTTTTTCGTGTAAAACAGATAAAAAATCTGAAATGGAAACTAAAGCAATTGATTTGACAAATTTGGATACAAGTGTGTGTCCTACTGTTGATTTTTATGAATTTGCAACGGGAGGCTGGCAAAAAAATAATCCACTACCCGATGATGAAAGTATTTTCGGGTCGTTTAATTTGCTGGCAAAAGAAACAAGCGAAAAAGTTAATAACTTAATTGTAGAATTAGCCGAAAAACAACCGGAAAAACATTCAGTAGAATGGAAAATCAGCACTTTTTATAATCTTGGAATGGACACCGCAAAAATTGAAGAAGCAGGTATTGAACCTATTAAAAATTATTTTAAGAAAATTGAGAAAATTAATTCCCTCGAAGATGTTGTAAAAACAATAGCAAAATTTCATAAAATGGGAATTTCATCGACATTTACGCTATATGGCTCTGCAGACCGTGAAGATAGCGATATGCAAATAGCATATTTGCATCAAGGCGGAATAGGACTGCCAAATCGCGACTATTATACGTCAGAAGACGGTCGCTCTGTTGAAATAAGAGAAAAATATCAGGAATATATGCAAAAAATGTTTATGTTGCTGGGAGAGGAACAAACGCAGGCTGAAAAAACGGCTGCAAAAATAATGGAATTAGAAACTAAATTTGCCAAAAATTCAATGACTAATCTCGAACTTAGAGATATTCATGCTACAACAAACAGAATGAGCCTTAATGAAGTTGATAAACTTAGTCCGAATACAAATTTCAAACTATATTTTCAATCTATAGGCTTACCTGTAACAGGAACAATTAATGTCGGACAAACTATATTTTTCTCGGAACTAAGCAAAATCTTTGAAGAAACGGATATTGATACATGGAAAAAGTATTTTAAGTGGAATTTAATAAACTATTCTGCTTCGTATTTAAATAAAGATTTTGATAATACCAGATTTGAATTTTATGGAACATTCTTAACAGGAACTCCTCAACAACAAGAAAGATGGAGAAGAATTGTTAACAGAACAAATTCCTCTCTCGGAGAAGCTGTAGGTCAAATATTTGTTCAGAAACATTTTCCGCCCGAAGCAAAAGACAGAATGACAGAACTGGTTGAAAATCTGAGACATGCATTTGAACAAAGAATTAAAAACTTAGAATGGATGTCTGCCGAAACAAAACAAAGTGCGATTGAAAAACTCCAGGCAATCAATGTAAAAATCGGCTATCCCGATAAATGGAGAGATTATTCTTATTTGAATATTGAGGATGACCATTACATAAGCAATGTTTTTAGAAGTAATAAATTTGATTTTGAATATATGATAAATAAAATAGGGAAACCCGTTGACAAAGACGAGTGGTTAATGACTCCTCAAACTGTTAACGCTTATTATATGGCAACATTAAACGAAATATGTTTCCCCGCAGGTATTTTGCAACCTCCATTTTTCTATTTCGATGCCGATGATGCCGTAAATTACGGAGCAATAGGAATGGTTATCGGGCACGAAATGACTCATGGCTTTGATATCAGAGGTAAAAATTTCGATAAAAACGGGAATCTTAAAAACTGGTGGACAAAAGAAGACGAAAAAAGATTTAAAGAAGAATCTCAAATTTTAATTGACAGATATAATAATATTATTGTCCTGGATACAGTTCATGCTGACGGAGAACTTACTCTTTCCGAAAATATTGCAGATTACGGAGGAATAAAAATCGCTTATGATGCTCTTATGATAGCTCTAAACGGAGAAGAACCCGAACCAATTGACGGATTTACGGCTGAACAAAGATTTTTTCTCGCTTATGCAAACTTATGGGCACAAAATATCAGAGACGAAGAAATCCTGAAAAGAACAAAAGAAGGAGTACATTCTCTCGGAAAATGGAGAGTTAACGGACAGTTAATAGGACTTGAAGAATTCCATAAAGCCTTTAGTGTACAGCAAGGCGATCCAATGTGCCTGCCAATAGAAAATAGAACTAATGTCTGGTAAAAAGGGATAGTAGTGGCTTCGGCTCTTCTAATGGCGGTGGTTTCGAGACGCAACTCCCTTTGGTCGTTGCTCCTCAACCACCTTGCTCACTCGTATGCAAGGGGACTGAAAGAAGCGGTGGTTTCGAGACGCAACTTCCTTTGGTCGTTGCTCCTCAACCACCTTGCTCACTCGAATGCAAGGTGGCTGAGGAGCGCAGCGTCTCGAAGCCACCGATGAACGAAGCCACCGATGAAAGAAACCACCAATAGTTAAAAAAACATAAACACTATCTAAATTTTTTATTTTCAATAACAGTTAATTTTTCATAAAAATATGTCAAATATTATTTTGTTGTTAGAAATAATATGTTATTTTTAACTTTTGATTTTAATTGATATTTGATAGTTTTTATTAGAAGAAATAAATTATAATGCTTAATAAATTAGAGGATTTACTTGAGATTGTTAAAAAGCAAAAAAAACGCCGTTTGGTCGTTGCTGCGGCTGCAGATTTGCATGTAATAGAAGCGGTCGGAGATGCGGTTAAAAATAATATCGTAATTCCCATACTGGTTGGAAATAAAAAAATAATTGAAGAAATAGCTCAAAAAACCGGTCTTGATTTAAAAAATATTGAAATTGTTGATGAACAAGATGATATTAAAGCATGCGAAACAGCAGTAAAATATATTCGCGATAATAAAGCGGACATCCTTATGAAAGGTCTTGTTGCTACTGCTATACTGTTAAAAGCAGTACTTGATAAAGAAAACGGATTGAGAAAAAATAGTATTTTATCCCATTTTACGCTAATAGAATCGCCCTATTATCATAAACTTTTCGGAATTACCGATGCGGCTATGAATATAGCTCCCGAACTACAGGATAAGGTCTCAATAATTAATAATGCGGTTGATGTTGTCAGAGGAATAGGGATTAAAAATCCTAAAGTCGCTATTTTGGGACCTGTAGAACTAGTAAATCCGAAAATTGAAAGTACCGTACATGCAGATATTATCGCTCAAATGAATAAAAGAGGAGAGATAAAAAATTGTATTATAGGCGGACCTTTGGCTCTGGATAATGCAATATCAAAAGAAGCTTGTAAAATTAAGAAAATTGAAAGCGAAGTTGGTGGAGATGCCGATATTCTAGTCGCTCCCGAACTTAATGCCGGAAATATTTTATATAAATCATTGTCATTTCTGGGAGGAGCAAAAACCGCTGCCGTTGTTGTCGGAGCAAAATGCCCGATTGTTTTAACTTCAAGAGCAGATTCGGAATTTTCTAAATTGTATTCAATTATTTTATCGGCGGCAATGTTAACTTAATTTAAATTATCGGATTATTTTATGAATAAATACAGAATACTAACAATAAATCCCGGTTCTACATCAACAAAAATTGCCGTTTTTGAAAATGAAAAAAAGGTCTTTTTAAAAAATATTAAGCATACAAAAGAAGAACTTGCAAAATTTAAGTCCGTTGCCGAACAATATTCATTCAGAATGGAAACAGTATTGAACGAACTTAAATATGCCGAAATTGACATAAATACATTAAATTGTGTCGTAGGCAGGGGGGGACTCATAAAACCAATATCTTCGGGCATATACGAGGTTAACGAAGCAATGAAAAAAGACCTTAAAAATCCACCCCTCGGAGAACATGAAAGTAACCTAGGTGGTCTTATTGCTGACAGCATTGCATCAAAACAGAAGAATGTAAAAGCATATATCGCAAACCCTGTTGTTGTTGACGAAATGAACGATATAGCAAGATATGCAGGGCACCCGAAATTTAAAAGAAT
>SLSH01000075.1 GCA_007130555.1 Bacteroidales bacterium | reverse complement strand
TTATCCGAGGAAGATAAGAAATTATTGTTAATGAATACCGAATGTTGCGAATATGCTAAAAACGAACTTGTTTTTGCAGAGAATTCAAAGCCTAAGGGGTTGATTTGTCTGTCGCAAGGCAAGGTAAAAATTTTTAAAGAGGGAGTAGGAGGCAGAGAACAGATAGTGAGATTGGCAAAACCGGGAGGTTTTATAGGTTACAGGGCGTTATTTGCCGGACAAAACTATCATGCTTCTGCTGTTGCATTAGAAAAGTCAATTATTTGTTTTATAGATAAAAAAATATTATTTGAAATAATGAACAGAGAACCCGAGTTTACATTTGCTATTTTAAAGTCATTAGCTACCGAACTAGGCATATCTAATTTACGAACTGTTAGTTTAACACAAAAACATATAAGAGGTCGTTTGGCAGAATCTCTGCTTTTTTTAATTGACACATACGGATTAGAAGACGACGGGCTTACGATTAAAGCTTATCTTTCAAGAGAAGATGTTGCAAATCTCAGTAATATGACTACAAGCAATGCAATCAGGACTTTGTCAACTTTTGCCTCAGAAGGAGTCCTGGCTATTGAAGGGCGAAAAATCAAAGTGATTAGTTACGATAAACTTAAGCGAATCTCAGAATTAGGATAATAATTTTTTTACAATATCCGAAATAGTTTTATTATCGGATTGCCCTGCCAGTTTCTTTGTAGCAACCCCCATTACTTTACCCATGTCTTTAATTGAATCGGCTTTTATTTCGGTTATTATGCCTTTTATTATTTCCGTTAACGTTTCATTTGATATTTGTTCGGGTAAGTACTGTGATAATATTTCTGCTTCACAGGATTCCTGTTTAAATAAATCTTCCCGATTTTGTTCTTTGTAAATTGCGGCACTATCTTGTCTTTGTTTTACAAGTTTCTGAATTATCTGAATTTCTCTTTCATCACTAAGTTCTTTATTTCCTGTTTCGGTTTTTGCCAATAGAAATGCTGCCTTAGCTGCTCTTAATGCCATAAGTTTTAACTTATCTTTTGCCAGTATGGCTTTTTTAATATCTTCGTTTATCGTATTAAATATACACATTATAAAAATTATTTTAATACATGACAGAACTTTTTAATTGTATTTTAATGGGTTATGAGTAATTTTAAGGTTTAAGGTATAAGGAATAAAGGGGTATAAGGTATAGGGGGGCATAAGGTATAAGGGGCGTTCCCTATACCATATACCCTTATAGCCGATTATAAAAAGTTTTGTCATGTATTGGAAAAAATATATAATAGTTTTACTGATTATTAATATTATCATTATCTGCATTGTCATCAATATCCTCTTTATCTTCATCGGGAGTTATTTTCTTTTTACGTGAAATTGCAGCTTCGTCTTCTAAATTATTCAGATATTCTGAATCATTAAGCCTGTCAATATCTTTCATGTGTTCAAAGTGTTCTTTATTATTATCGGGATTTTCGTCAAAATTTTCACTTTCAGGAATATATACTTTAGAATCAATTTCTTCTTTTTGTTTTTCGGGTAAATCAAATTCTATTGTTTTTTGTTGTCCTTCAATATCAGGATCAATCTCTAGCGTATTGTCGTTTTTGTTTATTTCCTGACCGGCTTCTGTTTCTTTTTCGTCAGGTTCGTCCTCAAGTTTTAAGTGAATTTTTTTCTTTTTATCTATTTCGTATAATCCCGGATATGTTTTAAATCCTGTTGCAATAACCGTTACACTTATTTTATTTTCTAATGAGTCGTCGTATCCTGTTCCCCATATAATATTTGAACTTGAGCCTATTTCTTCTTTTAAATGTTCGGTAATGTTTTCAAATTCAAACATTGTTAATTCATGGTCTCCCGTGGAACTCATAATATTCAGCAGAATATGTTTCGCTCCTTTTATATCGTTGTCTTTAAGCAAGGGAGAACTTAAAGCTTCTTTAATTGCGGCAATATCTCTCCCCTCATCTTGTGCCGTGGCAGATCCCATAAGAGCCACGCCGCTGTTTTTCATTACGGTTTTCACATCTTCAAAGTCAACATTTATATATCCGTGAACTGTAATAATTTCGGCAATACCTTTTGCCGCAATGGCAAGTACATCGTCTGCTCTATTAAAAGCGGTAGAAAATTTATGTTCGGTATAGAGGCTTTTTAGTTTTTCGTTATTAATGATAAGCAAAGCGTCCACATATTCTCTCATCAGGCTTATTCCTTCCATTGCCTGATTAATTCTTATTTCGCCTTCAATTTTAAATGGTATTGAAACTATTCCGATACTCAGGATATCTCTTTCTTTTGCAGCCTGAGCTATAACCGGGGCAGCCCCCGTTCCTGTTCCTCCTCCCATACCGGCAGTAATAAATACCATTTTTGTATTATCATCAAGAACTTTCTCTATATCTGCAAGGTTTTCTATAGCTGCTTGTTTTCCTCTTTCAGGATTATTACCTGCACCACGTCCTTCGGTAAGATTTATTCCCAATTGAATTTTTATCGGAACCGGACTGTTTTTCAGAGCTTGTGCATCGGTATTGCATACAACGAAATCAACCCCCGTAACATTCATTTTATACATTTGATTAATAGCGTTGCTGCCACCTCCACCAACTCCGATCACTTTAATAATTGAAGATTCTTCTTTTTCAATTTCAAATTCAAAGTCTGTCATTGTCATAGTTTTAATGTTTTAGTTTAGCTTAATCTTCATCTTCATCAAAAAGTTTTGATACTTTTGTTTTAAAATTATCCAAAAACTTATTGTCTTTTTTTTCTTTTATTTTAACTTCTTTTTCTTTTTTCAGATTTATTTTTTTTAGGATTTTTTCATTATCATTTTCTGAAAATTCATAACCTTTCATTATTAGTCCTATTGCCGTAGAAAATTGCGGTTTATTAATTATCTCGGAATATTTTCCGCAGATATGCTCGCTTGGGTATGCGATTCTTACATCATAACCCGAAATAAAAGAGACTAATTGTTTTAAGTTTTTTAATAATGCTCCGCCTCCTGTTATAACAATTCCGGCGCTTAACTGTCCCTGAAATTTTGAACTTTCAATTTGAAACATTACGGCATGAATTATTTCTTCCATTCTTGCCTGAATAATCAGACAAAGGTCTTTTAAAGAAAATTCTTTTTTCTCTCTTCCTTTTAACCCCTCTATACTGATTATCAAATCTTCCTGTGATTTTTCCTGCAAAGCACTTCCGTATTGAATTTTCAACTCTTCAGCCTGGTCTTCTATAATTGAAAAGGTTTGTTTAATATCTTTTGTGATAATATTTCCACCAATGGGAATAACAGCCGAATGAATTAATGTATTATTTTTAAAAACCGCTATATCTGTTGTGCCTCCTCCAATATCTACTAAAGCAACTCCAATATCCTTTTCATGTGTAGTCAGAACAGCTTTAGCAGATGCCAGTGGTTCTAAAATTAATGATTTAACATTAATATCGAGGTTTCCAAGACAATTATTAATATTATTCAATAAAGTTTTTTGTCCGATAACTATGTGAAAATTTGCCTGCAGAGATTGAGCAACCATTCCGACAGGATTGTCAATACCTGTTTCTTGACCGATTATATAATTTTGCGGAATAATATGTAAAATTTCTTCACCGGGTTCAATGTTTGTATCATACATCATTTCAGTCAACCTGTCTATGTGTTCCTGATTGATTTTTGAATTTTCTTCGTCTAATTCAAGTTCTCCGCGATTTTTTAAACTTTTAATATGTTGCCCTGCAACACCTACGTAAATATTATTAAAAGATTCATTATCATCCGGATTTGCTTTTTCTATTGCAGACTTTATAGAATTTATTGTCTGTTCAATATTCAGCACAACTCCACGTTTAATCCCTTTGGAAGGATGTGTGCCAAAGCCTGTGATTTCATATCTGCCATCTTTGTTTTTATTACCTGTTATGGCAACAATTTTTGTCGTTCCTATATCAATTGCAGCAATAGTTGATAAATCTTTTTCCATATCATTGTCTTTTTTTTAGAATTATCTGGTCCGAAAATCTTAAATCAATACCTGAATATAATTCCCAGTTTATATTTTTTAATGAAGTTTCATATAATGCTTCTAATTTTTTTAATTTATATTCATAATTATTTAAATCGCCCAAATAAATAATATGATTCCCTAATCTTGGCACAAGTTCAACTTCTTTATTATCAGTTATATAAATATGTGCGATTTGATATTTCCATAAATCATGACTTTGCGTAAAGATAATAAAATTATATAAATCCGAGAAATAATTATTAAGTTTTAATTTTTCAAAATCTGTATTTTTAATACTGCCTGATAATATCGGTACATGAGCAGTATAGTGATTTGATAACGGCATTTTGTATCCTTCGGTATCAATATAAAAACTATTATTATCTTTTGTCATTACTCTTAAAAGCGGATTTCGTTGTTTTATTCGGATATAAATTGTTCCGGAAAAATCACTATAAGTTTGAGTTGTCAGGACGGCAGGATGAGCTCTGACAGTTCTGTTAATATTATCAAAATTAATATTATCAATTAAACATGAGTCTAAAATTATTCCATTATTTATCAATAAATCCTTAACAATTTCTTCATTAATAAATTTATGTTCACCTTCTATTGTTATTCTGAAGTCTTTGCAAATGAGAGAATTTCTTTTATTTTCCGAAAAACCCAGTATTACTATCAAATATGCTGATAATAATATCCATTTTAATATGTTAAATAAATTATTTTTCATGTTTATTCAATATTTGGCATAATGGTTTAATCAGATTATCTATATCTCCGGCTCCCATTGTTAATAATAAGTCGGGATTTTCTTTTTCTATAAGTTCAAATATTTCGTTTTTTTTACATAATTTCGTTTTTTTACAGGTACATAAATCATAAATAATTTTTGAACTTACCCCTTTGATGGGCTCTTCTCTGGCAGGATATATAGGGAGTAAAAATAAACTGTCTAATTTTGATAATTCTTCTGCAAATTCTTTTGCAAAATCTCTTGTTCTTGAATATAAATGAGGCTGAAATATTCCGCAGATTTTTTTTCCGGGGAATATCTCTTTTACCGCATCAATTGTTGCCGATATTTCTCTGGGATGATGTGCATAATCATCAATAAATATTCTATCCGCATTTTTTATTTTAATATCAAAACGGCGTTTTACACCTATATAAGAATTTATTGCCGTTTTAATATCTCGGGAATTAACACCATTTAATACACACATGGCAATTGCAGCGGCAATATTTTCCAGATTATGTTTCCCGCCTGTTTGTGCAACAAGATTTTCGATTTTTCCTCCTGAATAAATAAAGTCAAAATGAGATTTATCTTCGGTATATTTTAGATTATCAATATAGAAATCCGAATCAGAATTGTTTAAACTATACCAATGAATTTTTGCAGTTGTTTTTATTTTTTTTAATATGTTTCTATTGATATTACAATTTAAAATTATATGTCCGTTTTCATTTGTAAGGTTCAAAAAATCAACAAAAGAGTTATACAGGTTGTCATAATTTTTGTAAATATCAAGATGGTCTTTTTCAATTGAGGTTATAAGGCTGATATAAGGATTTAAATTTAAAAAAGAACGGTCAAATTCATCAGCTTCTATAACCATAAACTCGCTGTTTCGATTAATAATAATATTTGAATCGAAATTTTTAGAAACTCCTCCCAAAAATGCGGTACATTTTTGTTGCGAATGTTCCATAATCCATGCACATAAAGAGGACACAGAAGTTTTTCCATGCGTTCCCGCCACAGTCATGGATTTTTTAGATTTACTGATTATTCCTAAAGCTTCCGCTCTTTTTAATATTTTAAATCCATTTTTTTTAAAATATGACAGTTCCTTATGAGTTTCAGGAATTGCCGGAGTATAGATAATTAAAGTGTTTAATTTGTCAAAAAAACACTTTTCAATTTTATTCAAATCATCGCTATAATGTACTTTGATACCGGATTTTTCTAACTTTTCACAGTTTATATTTTTAACTAAATCATAACCTGCCACATCATAACCTGTTTTGTAAAAATACATGGCGAGGGCACTCATTCCGATTCCTCCGATTCCAATAAAGTATATATGTTTATATTTATCTATCATAAATAATATCATAAATATGTCCGGCAATTTTATCTGCTGCATCTGTTTTTGCAAGTTTGCCGATATTATTCTGTAAATTTTTTCTTAATTCATTATCGGATATTAATTTTAATATACTTTCAATAAGTTTATTGTTTGCTTCATTATCTTTAATTAAAACTGCCGCATTTTTTTCGACAAGAGCCATTGCGTTTTTTGTTTGATGGTCTTCCGTAACATTCGGGGAGGGTACTAATATTACAGGTTTTTTAATAATACACAACTCCGAGATTGTTATTGCCCCGGCTCTTGATATTATTATGTCTGCTGCGGTATATGCCAAATCCATTTTATAAATAAAGTCACTTACGAAAACATTTTCTAAATTTGACTTCTCCACTTTTTCTTTTGCTTTTTCAATAAATCTTGTGCCACATTGCCAGATAATTTGAATATTATTATCAATTAGTTTTTCTATTCCTTCATAGATGCTTTGGTTTATTGTCAGAGCACCGAGGCTACCTCCTGTAATGAGTATTGTTGGTTTGTTTTTATTCAGATTGAAAAACTCAAAAGCTTCGTCAATATTTATATTTGTATTTTTTATATCTTGTCTTATAGGATTTCCTGTGTTTATAATCTTTTTGGCCGGAAAATATTTTTCCATATTATCATAAGCGACAAATATTTTTTGAGCTTTTTTTCCAAGCATTCTGTTTGTAATTCCGGGGTATGAATTTTGTTCCTGAATTACATAAGGTACTTTTAATAATGAAGCCATTTTTAAAGCAGGTCCTGCGGCATATCCGCCAACCCCTACTGCTATGTCCGGTTTGAAATTTTTTATGATTTTTCTGGCTTTAACAAGACTTTTTATAAGTTTAAAAATAAAAACAAAAATTTTTACGGACAATTTTCGGGGAAGTCCTATAACAGGTAGTCCTACAATATTATATCCTGCCGCGGGAATTTTTTCCATTTCCATTTTTCCTTCTGCTCCTACAAATAAAATATCAATGCTATTGTTTGTTTTTTTTAGGGAATTTGCAATTGCAATAGCCGGAAAAATATGTCCTCCCGTACCTCCTCCGCTGATTAGAACTTTGATATTTTTATTGTTATTCTCCATTGTTTTCGCTTGTTTCGTTTAATGTGTTTTCTTCTTTTTTATCATAAGCTTCGCGTGAGACACTTAAAATTATACCGATAGCAATTCCCGTAAAAAATATTGATGTTCCTCCGTAACTTACAAAAGGCAAAGGCTGTCCTGTTACCGGCAAGAAATCTACCGCTACAGCCATATTTGCAAAAGCTTGTAAGACTATTAGTAATGCCAGTCCCGAAGTTACATAAGTCCCGAATTTTTTATTGATTTTACTTACAATGTTTCGGGACCTCAAAAATAAAAACAGATATAAAATAACTAATGGAATTGCCCCGAATAAAATTCCGAACTCCTCGACAATAATTGCAAAAATATAATCCGAATATGAATACGGTAAAACAATTCTTTGATTTGATTTGCCGGGACCTTTCCCGAAAAGACCGCCTGTAGCTACGGCAATTTTTGTGTGTTTAGATTGAATATTTTCCTCTCCGCCTCTGAAACTTTCCCATCGACTTTCCCATGTGTCTATTCTGTGCGAGGCTCCTGATGATTTTACAACAACAATAAACAGCACGGTCATTATAATTCCTACTCCGATTATTGCCGATAAATATGCAAATTTCACTCTGCCGATAAGTAATAATAACATAGCTGTTAAAAAAAGCAACATTGCAGTAGAAAAATCGGCAAAAACAATCAAACCGCAAGTAATAAATATTGGCAGCATCAAGTGTTTTAATGTGCCGCTAAAAGTTACTATCTCTTTTTCTTTAATTGCCAAAACTCTGGCAAGGTACATTATCAAAGATAGTTTAGCGAAGTCCGAGGTTTGAAAAGATATTCCTCCGGGCAACATAATCCATCTTTTGGCTTCATTTACATTTATTCCCCAGATTAAAGTAATAATCAGTAAAATAATTGATAAATAGAAAAAATAGACAGACAATTTACTGAAATATTTATATGGAACAAGGTGTGTAATAAAAATGAAACTGACTCCCAGAAAAAGTAAAAAACCTTGTCGGAGTAAGTAATATGTGGTATTACCACCGACTTTACTAAAAGCCAGATTTCCTGTTGCACTATAAACCGATAGCAGGGAAAACAAAAACAGGAAGAATACAATAATCCATATTCCTCTGTCGCCTTTTAATATGTATGATAATTTATTTGTCATTATACATTATAGATTTCTTACTGCTTTTTTAAATTGATAACCTCTGTCTTCGAAGTTTTCGAATAAGTCGAAACTTGCACATGCGGGAGATAATAAAACCGTATCACCTTTATCCCCCAGATAATAAGCAGTTTTTACAGCTTCGGTCATGCTTTTGGTATCAATAATTTTATCAACTTTGTCTTCGAAAGCTTTCATGATTTTAGAATTATCTTCCCCGATACAAACGATTGCTTTCACTTTTTTCTGTATCATATCCGTGAGGATATTATAATCGTTGCCTTTGTCAACTCCGCCTGCTATCCAGATTATCGGAGCAGGGGTGCATTCCAGTGCATACCACGCAGAGTTTACGTTTGTAGCTTTCGAATCATTTATAAATTTAATACCATGTACACTAATAACAGGTTCTAACCGGTGTTCAATATTTTTAAAATCTTTAAGACTTTCTCTGATAGTCTCTTTTCGGATAGTTAAAATATTAGCTATTACACCTGCTGCCATTGAATTGTAAACATTGTGTTTACCCTGAATTGATAAATCATTAATTTGCATACTCATTACTTTTTTATTTTGGTTAGTAAATATTATTTCATTATCATGTAAAAATGCGCCGTTTTCTATGTTTGTTGATTTCTGAGAAAATTTATACTGTTTAGCCGTTATTTTTCTTTTCTTTATTTCATCAATTATTTTTTCATCATCCGAGCAGTAAATGAAACTGTCATGACTTGTTTGATTTTGAATTACCCTGAATTTAGAATTTACATAATTTTGGAACTTATATTCATACCTGTCGAGATGATCGGGAGTAATGTTTAAAAGGACTGCCAGTTCACTTTTAAAATTTATCATGCCGTCTAATTGAAAACTGCTTAATTCTATTACATAGTAATCATAATTGGTAGTTGCAACCTGATAAGCAAAGCTGTTGCCGACATTTCCGGTCAACCCTGCATTTAGTCCCGCTTTTTTTAATATATGATATACAAGCAGTGCAGTAGTCGTTTTTCCGTTACTGCCTGTAATACATATTTTAGTTGCATTAGTATATCTTGATGCAAATTCTATTTCGGAAATAACGGGAATGTTTTTATTTTTTGCTTTTATCAGTATTTCAACATCATCGGGGATACCGGGACTTTTGATTATTTCGTCTGCATTAAGAATGTTTTGTGTACTGTGTTTATTTTCCTCAAAATCAATATTGTATTTTTTAAGGATTTTTTTATATTTATTGTTTATACTTCCCGCATCCGACACAAAAGTATTGTGTCCTTTGATTTTAGACAGAACAGCAGCGCCACAACCGCTTTCGCCCGAACCCAATATGACAATTTTTTTGTTTTCCATCAGCGAAGTTTTAATGTTACAACTGTTAATACTGCCAGCAACAATGAGATTATAATAAACCTCATTACTATTTTATTTTCTGGAAGACCTTTCATTTGAAAATGATGATGAAGCGGAGACATTAAAAATATTCGTTTACCGACACCGGTTTTTTTCCTTGTATATTTAAAATATAAAACCTGAATAGTAACCGACAGGCTTTCGGCAAAAAAGACTCCGCATAATACAGGAATAAGAAGTTCTTTTTTGATAATAATGGCAAATACTGCAATTATTCCTCCTATACATAAACTTCCTGTATCTCCCATGAAAACTTGTGCAGGATAAGAATTATACCAGAGGAATCCTATTGTAGCACCTACAAATGCTCCCATAAATATTACAAGTTCACCTGTATTAGGGATATACATTATCTGTAAATAATCGGCGGCTATATAGTTACCCGACACGTAGGCAAATACACCGAGAGTGGCACCGATAATTGCGGAAGTTCCTGTTGCCAGCCCGTCAAGTCCGTCTGTAAGATTTGCTCCGTTCGAAACAGCTACTACGATAAATATTGTAATGATAATAAATACAATCCAGCTGTATTTTACTGCTTTATCTCCGAGAAACCAAATGATTTTGGCATAATCAAATTCATTATTTTTGAAAAAAGGTATGGTCGTTTTCGTTGATTTAATATCAACATAATAATCCGACATTTTATCTGCCCCGTTATTAATAACTTCAACCACTTCTTGTTTTGTCGGGTCGGCAACTTTCGTTCTTATTACAACATCATCAGAAAAATATAAAGTAACTCCGACTATTAACCCAAGTATAATCTGACTTACTATTTTTAATTTGCCTGAAAGCCCTTTTTTATTTGATTTAAAAACTTTTATGTAATCGTCAATAAATCCGATACCCCCCAACCATAAGGTTGTTACAAGCATAAGGATTACATAAATGTTATCAAGTTTTGCAAATAATAAAGTAGGGATAACAATTGATATCAAAATTATAAGTCCTCCCATTGTAGGAGTTCCTTTTTTCTGCATCTGACCTTCTAATCCGAGATTTCTTACTTCTTCACCGATTTGTTTTTTTTGCAGGAATTTAATTATTTTTTTTCCGAAAAAAATTGAAATTATCAATGATGCGATAATAGCCATTGAAGCTCTGAATGAAATATACTCAAAAACACCTGCTCCGGGGAAATTTAACTCGTTTAAATATTTAAATAGATAATAAAACATTACTATAATTCATTAAAGGTTTTACAAACAATATCTTTATCGTCAAATTTGTGTTTAACACCGCTTATTTCCTGATATTTCTCGTGTCCTTTCCCTGCTATCAGGATTATATCATTTTCATCAGCCATCATACATGCTGTTCTTATTGCCTCTTTTCTGTCGCTGATTATTAAGGTTTTTTTTATGTTTATGTTGTCAACCCCGCGTTTCATATCATCAATAATTTTCCCCGGATTTTCACTTCTGGGATTATCAGAGGTTAAGATTACCTTATCGCTGTATTCTACGGCAATTTTAGCCATAATAGGTCTTTTCGTTTTATCCCTGTCTCCGCCACATCCGACTACTGTAAATATTTTTCCCTGTTTGAGTTCATTTATGGTTTTTAATATATTTTCCAGAGCATCGGGAGTATGAGCATAGTCAATAATTGCCATAATATTATTTTTTGAAACAACAGCTTCAAACCTTCCGTCAACCATATCAAGTTTACTTATCGCGATTAGAATTTCAGATTTTTCGAATCCTAGTTTTATTGCGGTTGCATAAACGGCAAGCAAATTATAGGCATTAAAATTTCCAATGAATTTTGTCCATACTTCCGAATTGTCTATTTTAAGTAACATTCCGTTAAAATGTTTTTCGATAATTGAAGCTTTATAATCGGAATTTGATTTAAGAGAATAAGAAAATTTTTGTGCTTCTGAATTCTGAATCATTACTTTGCCGTTTCTATCATCAGTATTTATTAATGCAAAAGCTGTATCGGGCAAATTGTCAAAGAATTTTTTCTTGGCATTAAGATATTCTTCAAAATCTTTATGATAGTCTAAATGGTCATGAGACAGGTTTGTAAAAACTCCGCCCGAAAAATGTAATCCACTAATTCTGTTTTGAACGACTGCATGAGAACTTACTTCCATAAAACAGTATTCACATCCCGCTTCCAGCATTTCATAAAGCAGTTTGTTTATTTGTAATGAATCGGGAGTTGTGTATGCGGCATTTATTTCAGTATTATTTATCATAATCTTGTTGGTTGAAATTAATCCGCATTTATATCCGAACTCTGTTATTAATTTATATAAAGATATTGCAATCGTTGTTTTTCCGTTAGTTCCCGTAATTCCAACAAGACTGATTTTTCCGGAAGGATTATCATAATAAAAGGATGATATAATTCCCAGACTTGCCGAAGATGATTTTACCTGTAACCATGTGATATCTTTATCGGGATTTTGAGGTAAATTTTCACAAACAATTACCGATGCTCCTTTTTTTATTGTTTCATCAATGTATTTATGACCGTCGGTAGTTTCGCCTTTTACGGCAACAAATAAATCCCCCTTATTAATTTTTCGCGAATCAAACTCAGGTTTTACGAACTCTCCGGAGTTGTTTTTTATTTCCTTTATTACAGGAATGATATTTATGAAATTACTTACATTCATACGTCCAAAAAAATCACAACATTTTTAACCTGATTAATATTTGTTCCCTGTGCCGGAGATTGTCTTACCACTTTGCCCCGTCCATGAATGGTAACATTCAGTCCCATTTGTTCCAGAATAATTACAGCATCTTTTGCTTTCATATTTATTACATTTGGTACTTTTGATTTATCACTGAAGTGAACGGGATTATAATTTATTTTTTCTTCGGTTCTGTCTCCTCCGACCCAGACAGAATTTGTAATAGTATTGATGTTTGTTGAAATGTTAAACCAGCGATATATTTTTTCCAAATCGTATTTGAATGATTTTTTTTCAACGGGAATTACGCCTTCCTGATTTAATCCGATGTCATCCAAATAAAAATCGGGATAAAAAGCATAGATTTTTTCTGCAATTTCTTTAAAAACCGGGGCAGCGACAATGCTTCCGTAATATCCGTTTTTCCGAGGGTTAAAAACAGATACAACCATTGAATATTTGGGATCATCGGCAGGGAAATATCCTGCAAAAGAAGACAGGAACTCTATTTTTTTATCATCATTAGTTTTTCCGTAGTTTAATTGAGATGTTCCTGTTTTTCCTGCTATTTCAAAATTTTTGCTTTTTATGTTTCTTGCAGTGCCGTTTTCTACCACACCTTTTAACATTTCTTTTACTTTTAATAAGGTTTGTTGTGAACAAATTGAAGGATTGATGATTTCAGGGTTAAAAGTTTTTACTATTTCTCCCCTGTATTTTAATTTTTCGGCAAATACCGGTTTTACCAAGCATCCGTTATTTGCTATTGCATTATAAAAAGCTAAAATCTGCAAGGGAGTAATTTGTACTTCATATCCTATTGATATCTGCGTAAGAGATAATCCCGACCATCCTGCATCACCGGGATAGGGGACAGTAGGGGAGGGCTCGCCCCTTATTACCACTCCAAGCGGATTATTCAGTTCTAATTTATAAAGTCTGTCTATAAATTTTTCGGGCTGATGCTTGTAATTTTTATTTATTATTTGTGATATTCCGACATTTGAAGAAACTTCAAAGGATTTTTGTGCCGTAATTGTACCATAGCCTCCTTTCAAAACATCTTCCACTTTGTGTCCATAGTAGTAGCATATTCCGTTTCCGGTTTCAACCATATCGCACGGTTCAATGTATCCGTCTTCAAGTGCCACAATAATTGAGGCTAATTTAAATGTTGACCCCGGATCAGTTGCTCTCCCTACCGCATAGTTATAATAATACTCAACATAATCCCCGTTTGAATTTTTTGTAAGATTTACAATTGCTTTTACCTTCCCTGTAGCAACTTCCATAACTACAACAGTCCCAAATTCTGCATCATGATGTATTAGTTGTTTTTTTAATGCTGTTTCTGCAATATCCTGCATTGTAATATCTATTGTTGTAATCAGGTCATACCCGTCTTTTGGTTCTATGTGATTAAAGTCGCTAACAGGCATCCACATTCTTCCGGAAATTCTTTGCATTACGGTATATCCTTTTATGCCTTTTAACTTTTCATCATAAGCATCCTCTAACCCGACACCTCTTCTTGTATCACTTCTTACAGTTCCTATAGTTCTTCTTGCAAGACTTCCAAAATGATTTTCTCTTTTACTGATTTTTCTGTAAACGAATCCCCCTGTAAAACGCCCTAATCTTAGCAAGGGGAAATCTTTCATTCTTTTAAAATTTTCATAATCCAGACTTGAACTAAATCTGTAATATCTTGAGCCCGAATCTCTGTTTGAAATCAATTCTTTTTTAAATTCTTCTCTCGATTTATTAGGAAACATTTTACTTAAACAATATGAAAGAGAATCAACATTTTCTTCAAATAATTTTTGTGTCAATCCGTCGCAATTCAAATCAATTCCAACTTCAAAATATGGAATAGAAGTGGCAAGTAATTTTTTATCCGACGAGTAAATATCTCCTCTGTTTGGTTCAATTTCGGAATATCTTGTAGTTAATCTTGTGGCTTGGGCAATCAAATCCTTATCATAAAATAAATGAAGATAAACGATTTTACCAATAATCATAAAACCGAATATAATCAACAGTATATAAATCAGAGTCAGTTTAAATAATATGTTTCTAATAGCTGTCATTTTTTATAAATTATCTTTTGTGATGGAGCATTAGATTCTTTTAATTCCGACTGATAATTTTCAAGCATCTTTAACACTTCTTCTCTCCTGCTTTTTGTCATAAGTTTTGATTGTAAAATGATTTTCTCGGACCTTAATTCTTCTATTTCTTTTTTTATTTGTTCGGTTTCCCTGAAAATTTTCTCGGCATGATATCGGTTGGATATATATATCAACCCAAGAATACTCAAAAATGCAATAAATGGTAATTGACTGCGGATTAAATCACTTGTAAGTATTGAACCATTTGCCAAACCTTTGATTGTCCTTCTTACTCCTGCCAATGTCCGCAACTGCCCCGGCTTAATACTTGTCTTATTTACGGATGTCAAATCCTTAGTTTCTTTTGTTGTTTGACTGTTATTTCCCATTTTTTATGTACGTTCTGCTATTCTTAGTTTTGCCGATTTTGCACGATTGTTTTCATCAATTTCCGATTGCTTCGGTATTATTATTTTTTTATTAATTGCCTTGAATACCGAAGGCTTAGTCCCGTATAAGTCAGACTCTATCTCTCCTGAAGTATTTCCCGACCTGATTAAGTTTTTTACCAATCCGTCTTCAATTGAATGATAAGAAATGACAGCCAGTCTGCCTTTGGGCTTAATAATGTCGGGACAGGCATTTAAAAAAGTACTTAAAATATTGATTTCATCATTAACTTCTATCCTTAGTGCCTGAAAAACCTGAGCTAAATATTTTATTTCTTTATTTTTCGGGATGACGCCCGAAATAATTTCAACAAAATCTTCTATTCTGTTTATGGAATTTTGTTTTCGGTTTTCTGTAATTACAGTTGTTAGTTTTCGCGGATTTTCAATATCACAATAATCTTTAAAAACATTTAATAATTTCTCCTCAGAATAATTATTGATTATTTCGGAAGCTTTTAATTCCTGTGTGCTATTCATACGCATATCCAAACTTCCTCCCAGCCTGAAAGAAAACCCTCTGTCTTTTATATCAAACTGATGTGACGATACGCCGAGGTCTGCAATAACTCCGTCAACAAACTCAATTTCCAAATAATGCAGATAATTTTTTATGAACCTGAAATTCCCGTGAATAAATTTAAACCGATTGTCATTAATAAGATTTTCTTTTGATTCCTTATCCTGATCAATCCCGATTAAAATCCCGTCTTTATTTAATTCCGATAATATTATCTGACTGTGCCCGCCTCCTCCAAATGTAGCATCAACATATATTCCGTCAGGTTTAATGTCTAAACCGTCAATGCTTTCATTTATTAAAACAGGCCTATGATACATCAGTCATTATCGTTATTATCCTGATTAAACATAAAGTCTCCTCCCAAAATTTCTTCGGAAAGCGAAGCAAAATCCGAATGAGAACTTTGTTCCTTTTCGTAATTGTCTTTTGCCCATATCTCAATTTTTCCGTCCTGCCCCGCAAATACCAGCTCTTTTTCAGCTTCCATATATTCCAGTAATCTTTTGGGGAATAAAATTCTATTGCTGTTATCCAAAATGATTTCGGCAGTACCTCTGTAATATTCCCTTAAAAATTTTGAGTGCTTTCTGTTAAAAGGATTTAAACGTTTTTTAAGCATCTTTACCTGATTATTCCATTCATTAATCGGATAAAAAAGTAAACATTTTTCGTAAATGTCCCGCTTTAATACAAAATGCTGTTGCTTGTCTATCGGTAATTGACGCTTTAAAGCAGACGGAAAAATCGTCCTGCTCTTAGAATCCAGTTTACAATTGTATTCTCCAACAAACATAATAACGTAATAAAAAATTAAAAGGTAAAAATATATAAAATTTCCCACTTTGCAACATTTTTTCCCATTTTTTTCCACATTGTTAATAACTTTTTGTCGTGCATACGAATAAGTGTGTGGATATCAGAATGTTCAATAAAAGTATATTTGATGATTTTTTAATAAACAAACAGAAATAATTAACAGATAATTTTAAGAAAAGATTTTACTGCTAATTTTAGTAAAGATTAGTTAGCTTGTAAAGGGATAAAATTTTAAAAACAGTAGTAACCCTATTTCTCGTGCAGAATTAGATTATTTATTTATTTTTTAAAAAATATGTAAAATTATTACCATATTATATGTATATTTGTTCAATTATTAATTAAAATTTAAAAACGAATTATTTATGAAAACTAAATTAGACCCAACTAAAATGAAAGACTGGCAGATAGCAGAGGCTGCCGAAAAAGAAATGAAAACGGTTTATGAACTTGCCGAAGATATAGACATCGAAAAGATGGAATTATTGCCTTATGGACATTATATAGGTAAGCTGGATTTCATAAAAATTCTTAACCGTCTAAAGGATAAACCCAACGGCAAGTATATTAATGTTACGGCAATTACACCTACTCCTTTGGGAGAGGGTAAGTCCACTACTACTATGGGAATAGTTGAAGGCTTAGGAAAACTAAACAAAAAAGTAA
>SLSH01000089.1 GCA_007130555.1 Bacteroidales bacterium | reverse complement strand
TATTTAATAGTCTAATCATCGCTTGATAAGACTAAAAATAATTATCTATCGGCATTAACCACTGTAGAAATAATAATACGTCCTCCTTTGTCGGACTAATTATTATTTCACATTGGTATAATATGATTACAAAAAATTTTGTCATGTATCTAAAAAAATACTATATTTGAATTTATTTATTTTATAATACTACTATTATGGACTTTAGATTTCGTGGTACGGGAGTTGCAATGGTAACACCCTTTTTATCTTCGGGAGAAATTGATTATAAATCTTTGTCAAATCTTATAAATTACCTGATAGACGGCAAAGTTGAATATATTCTGGTTATGGGTACAACATCGGAATCAGCATGTTTATCCGTTGAAGAAAAACAAATGGTGCTGGATTTTGCAAAAAAAGAAATAAATTCTCGTGTACCTCTGATGTACGGTGTAGGAAATAACAATACTCTTGCCGCTTTGGAAACAATCAAAAATACCGATTTTACAGGTGTTGACGGAATATTAAGCGTAACCCCCTATTATAATAAACCAAATCAAACGGGCTTATACAAGCATTTTGCAAAAATTGCCGAAGCCTCTCCTGTACCTGTTGTACTTTATAATGTGCCGGGCAGAACATCGGTTAGTTTAAGCCCCGAAACAACAATTAAACTTGCTGAAGATTTTAAAAATATTGTGGGAATTAAAGAAGCATCGGGAGATATGAACGGTATTATGAAGATTATAAAAAACAAACCCGATGATTTTTATGTAATATCGGGAGATGATGCACTTACTCTTCCGCTTATTGCAGTAGGAGGGGAGGGAGTGATTTCTGTTGCCGCAAATGCATTCCCGCAACAATTATCAGAAATGGTAAGAATGGGATTGAAAGGTGATTTTGAAAAAGCAAAAAATATACATTATAAATTTCTTGACAGTATAGAATTAATGTTTGCCGAAGGAAACCCCACAGGAGTAAAAGCATTTATGAATCAACTGGGATTAATTGGAAATTATTTAAGACTACCTTTAGTCCCTGCAAGTGATAATTTGATGGAGAGAATTAAAAATGAGATAAAAATTGTCAGGCTTATTCAATAATAAGTTTCGCTATTATGCAATTTTTCAACAGCGCGAATAAGCCCTGAAAGGGCGTAAGCAAATATCAGAAAATCTCTATTCCCTTAAGATACTCTTTATCAGAACGGCAGATCATCTCCGTCTTCTTCGGGTAATTCCGGAGGTATTTCCATATCATCCAGAGGAGCTTTTTCTTCAATAAACCCGTTGTCGCCGGTTTTAACAACTTCCGCTTTCCATGCTTTCAGGTCTGTGTACCAATTTTCTTTATATTCCCTGCTTTCGATATCAAAAAATACTTTAACGGTATCGCTTTCGGTTAATGAACTTAAATCAGCCTTATCATTCCATACGGTAAAGCTGACTTTTTTCGGGTAATCCTCAGATGTTTCAATTACGAAATTTTGTTTTTTCCACGGTCCATGCTTACTTTCTCCGGTTACCGGAGAATATATTTTTATTATTTTACCTGTAATTTCCATTTCCTTTTCTTTTTTTGAATTTAAAACAAAATTACAACAAATATTTTATTCGGCAAATTAGGATTAAAATTATTATTATTTTTAATCAATAAAATATTAATAATGTAATCATTATTTTTATTATTTTTGAAAAATTATAACTATTGATTTTTTCTGTTTCGTATTATAATAATGAAAACAAATCTTTATAAAAACCGGATAAACTTTTTTACTAATATAGTTTTGCCATCAATATTGGCAGTAGTATTATTTATTGTAACTCTGTTTTATATTGTAATTCCTCATTTCGAGAATGCAATGATGGACAGAAAAAGAGAAATGATAACGGAGCTGACAAATGCAGCTACAAGCATTCTTGAAAAGTATCATAAAGACGAACAGGAAGGATTACTTACACGCGAAGAAGCCCAGAATACTGCAATTTCACGTATTAAATATTTAAGATACGGCGAAGAAAATAAAGACTATTTCTGGATTACAGATATGGAGCCGATTATGATAGTCCACCCATACAGACCTGAGTTAGACGGGCAAAATCTTGAAAATTATCTGGATTCTCACGGAAAAAAACTATTTGTTGAATTTGTGAAAACCGTAGAAAATAATAATCACGGATATGTAGAATATATGTGGCAATGGAAAGACGACCCTACTCATATTGTTCCGAAACTATCCTATGTCAAAGGATTTGAACCATGGGGATGGATTGTAGGAACAGGAATTTATATAGAAGATGTTAAAAGTGAAATTGCAGTACTTTCAAAAACTTTTACAAGAATAAGTATTATAATATCATTAATAATTGCACTGATATTATTTTGGGTCAGCAGACAATCATTTAAAATAGAAAAGAAAAGAAGAATTGCAGAAGAAGAATTAAACGAATCCCGCGAAAAATATAGAACTCTTGTTGAAGCTTCAACAGAGGGACTTCTGATGTATATGGACAAACAAATATCTTTTGTAAATCCGGTTTTCGAAAAAATGTCAGACTTGTCGGCGGATGAAATTTTCAGAAAAAAAATTACGGAAATAATAGAAATTCCCGAAGAAATTAAAAATAAAATTGAAAACGAGCAATTCGATTTTAATCAGATTTCTATTGAAAGTACGATATATAAAAAAAATAACGAAAAACTTGATGTTATTCTTAATGTTTTACCTATTAATTTTTATGGCAAAGATGCAATTATATTTTCTGTTAAAGATATCAGTTCCGATAAACAGATAAAAGAAGAATTGTTTTATAATAAAGAGAAATTTCAAACATTGATGGATAAATTAAATCAGGGAATATTCAGAACTTCGGTTGATTTAAAAGGAAAAATTTTGGAAGCAAATAATACTGCATTGCGTATTCTCGGTTATAATTCATTTTCGGAGATGGAAAACAGATATATTCTGGACTATTTTGTTGAAGAAGAGGATAAAAAAACATTCAGAAAAAAACTCCTGGAAAAAGGTTTTGTAAATAATCAAATCATAAAATTAAGGAAGAAAAACGGAGAACAAATTCTTGCAACTGTGTCGTTAATGGTAATTTACGATTCGGGAGAACCTAAATTTTGTGACGGAATTATTAAAGATGTTACGCTTCAGAAAGCACAGGAATGTCAAACAGATACAGTAAGTCAAAATTTTACCTCATTTTCACAGTTGTTTTATCAGCCTGTAGGTAATTTGGGAAAACCTTTATTAATTTGTGATTTAGACACTTCATTACAGGATTTATCCAAAAAAATGACAGAGAATTCAACTGATTTTGCATTGATAAAAGCAAATTCTGGAGAAATTATCGGTTATATTAATGATGTTATTATCAGAACAAGAACCATAAGCGAAGAAAACTGCTCAAAAATCAAATCATATCAGTTTATGAGTTCTCCGGTTCCGGTAATTAAAGAAAACAGCATGGTTTTGGATGCATTAAATACTTTTAAAACAAAACACACGGATTTTCTTGTAATACAAAATAATAATAACGAATATACCGCATACATTAACAAAAAAGATATACTAATATTACAGGACTTTATCCCTGTAAGTCTTATTAATAATATCGAAAAATCAGATTCTGTAAATGAATTAAAAGAAATAAGAGAACAATTCGTTCTTAATCTTATCCCTGTAATAAACCATAACACACACTCGTCAATAATTTTTCAGAATCTTTCGATGATTGCCGATTTACTTTGTAAAAAAATTATATCATTAACTATTGATGAAATTGGTGAACCTCCCGCACCTTTTACCTTCTTGTCACTGGGAAGCGAAGGAAGACAAGAACAAACTTTAAAGACAGACCAGGATAATGCTCTTATATATATAAATCCGGATAAAAAACCCGAAAAAGAATTAAAAACTTATTTTGATGAATTCAGCAATAAAGTTTGCACGTATCTTGATAAAATAGGCTATAATTTTTGTACAGGGGATGTAATGGCAATGAATTCGGACTGGTGTCAGCCCCTTTCGGTATGGAAAAAATATTTTGATAAGTGGATAAATAACGGTAAAGCGCAAGACCTTTTAAATATAAGTATATTTTTTGATTTCAGATTAGTGTATGGAGACGAAAATATTACCTCTGAACTTGAAAAATATATAAATGAACTCACAAATAAAAATCCTGCTTATTTGTATTTACTTGCTCAAAATGCTCAGACTCAAAAACCTCAGGTCGGATTTTGGGGCAATATTTTACTAGAAACGGCAGGCTCCCCTCCCGAAACGGTTGATATTAAAAAAGCGATAATGCCCATAGTTAGCTTTGCAAGAATTTATGCACTAAAGCATAATTTGACCGAACTTAATACCATTGAACGATTAGAAATATTACATGATAAAGAAATATTAAAATATGCAATATACAAAGATATTTCTCAGGCATTTAATTATCTGGCAATAATCAGACTGCAACATCAAACATCCTTAATCGGAAAAAATGCAAACCCCGATAATCTTATTAATACAAAAATGCTGAGCGATCTGGATAAAACTATTCTTAAAAAAGTATTATCATATATTAATAATATGTTGTCAATATTGAATTATGATTTTAAAGGAGAGTAGATTCTTGAACTCCGACACAAAAGTATTGCTTTTACGAGTAAAAAATCTCTGAATTTTACTTTTAACTTGCGAAAACCAAGTAATTTAATAATTTATTTTTATGAATTATTAAAAAAAAATAAATAAAAAAAATTGTATATTAAAAAACATAATTATTTTTGTGCAATTAAATATTTTTATTAAAAATAATTTAACATTAAGTGTTTTATGG
>SLSH01000021.1 GCA_007130555.1 Bacteroidales bacterium | reverse complement strand
GGATTGTTCTTAGTAAATGTTGAATATTAGAATTTCCTTAGTTTTGTTATGAAATTTGCAAAGCACAGTTTCAAATTTCCCGCCAAAACGAGATATTCCATTTTTATAACCCGTGCTTATGTTTCGCATACACGGGTTATAATCTTTGAGGCTTTCAGCCTCCTGTTTTGTACACTACAACAATGTCCAAAAAATGCATGTTGATTATTAATAACTAAAGTTTCGCATTTACTTTCAATTTATTAAGAATCCATTAACCCGTTAGGGTTTTAACATTAATAAAAAAACTATATCATCTTATACCAATGTGAAATAATAATTAGTCCGACAAAGGACGTATTATTATTTCTACAGTGGTTAATACCGATAGATAATTATTTTTAGTCTTATCAAGCCTCTTTAGCGATGATTAGACTATTAAATAATTCATATCGGTATTACAACAACTGTATATTCCCTACGGGAAAAAGTATCCAAAGCTAAGCCTTTTTATTAATGTCCATGTCCTACGGACAAGTTGAAATGTCGTTTTTTCTTGATTTTTTGCTAACTTTTGCTTTTTTTCTGCGTTGCAAATTTTACAAAGAGTCGCAAGCTATTAGCTACAATTTACGCCTTGAAAAAAGGCAAAATAACTGCGTCAATTCTGTAAACTTTATTCCGTTACAATTCCTTAGTAAATGTTAAATATTAGATTTACAATTTTATAAACCGTTCTGAAAAACTATTGTTATTCCCGATTATTCTTACAAAATAAAGCCCCTGCTCAAATCCAGACATATCAACCCTAAGCATTATCCATGAATTTTGTACTTCAAGGTTTTTCTCCTTTAATATTCTTCCTTTATTATCAATAATTTGTAACAGATAATTATCGTTTGGTAAATCATTTGCAGTAATTGTTAATCTGTCATATACAGGATTTGGAAATGCTTTAATATATGAATTATCACTTATTTTTACAGAACCTACTTCATCATCAATAATTATAAAACAATGCGGAGAATATTCTCCTATGTACGGATGTTTTTCGGTTTTATTATTATTGTTTGTTGCCTGAATGTAATAACAAACACTATCTTCGTTAGTAAATTCTAAAATCTCAACAGCGTAATTTGTTTCTGAAATATTGTTCATTTCTACTTGCTGAAATTCGCTGCCGTTTATTTGATAATACAGATATACCTCTTCTTCCATGTTTTGAGTACTTGATAATGAGTAAACTTCAGCCTCAAACATATAAGAATCCTCAAAATTAATACTGTCTAAAAAAGGATAATGAACAATTCTCAGCATTTCAAAATCGGTAACCTGAGATGTTCTGCAATGTAAAGCATCGGAACTTTGCCATGAAAAATAAGAATGTTCTTCTACCCCGATAATTTCATAACCCGGCATAGCTTCCTGATATACTAAAAGAGCATCTTCATTATATTGCGGAGCTTCATCCGAAATAATCGGGACATAAACTCTGTTATTTAATATCAATGAATTTGAAAATGGCTGTCCGTTTGGGCTGTATGTCCGGTAAACTTTGTATTTATTACCGTAAGAACTGATTTGATTTGCCCAAAAATCTGCCATAGCTTCAAAATCATCATATCTGGGATCATCATAAGGAACTTCTGTTATTAAAATTTTATCGGGAGCAAGAAATTTTCCCCAGCAATCAATATGTTGAATGTAAGAATCTAAAGGGTCATTTACCAAATAATAATTATTTATCCCGAGAAAATTTTCTGCCAATTCTGCAATTTCCTGTGCGGATAAATCACTATTTTCTTCGTAAACCAAATCACACGAAGCTGCAACTCCCATTCCGTCTGTCATATAATTCCCGCCCGTATGTATAAGAGGCATTCCGAATACTTCCATATCAAAATATTCGCCCATAACACCGGGAATACTGTCATCAGCAGGACGTGGTCTGTTATAAGGAAAATTCACTATGCCAACAGACTTATCATCGTATTCAATAAACCAGGGAGAATAGTCTCTTGTCCAGAAACCATCCGAAGGAGCATAAACAAACTCTACATTATTAATATTTACATCTGCATTTAAAAAAGCAGTAGTAACTAAATCCTCTTCCTCGGAATCTTTACATATTACATAAACTATTACGTGTTCCGACATAGTTGCAATAAAATGATAAGTAATTCCGAAATATATCTGCCCGTAATAAGTGCCTGCTCTGATAATAACGCCCTGATTAGGCTCAAATTCTGCAATACTCCTTACTAACCCGGGCGGAGGGTCAGTTGCTTCGAAATTCTTTAAATTAAAGTTTTCTTTTAACAATTCGTCCGGAGAAAGCATGTGGTGTTTCCCCTGAAAAGTAGCCGGAATTTGCTTATATGAAGGACTTTGAGCATTTGACAAAAAACAGAATGTAACTAATAAGATTAAAATTGTACTTCTTTCCATAAAATAATAATTTTCAGTAAGCAGATGTAAATACAAAACTAACAAAAAAATGAGCGATTTATGAATTTATTGTAGTTTTTATCCTAATTACTTAAAAACCATTTAAAAACGACAGATATTAAAAACAAAAGTTTTGTCATGCACTAAAAAAAAAGTATTAAATTTGTAAAATGAATACCAAAACCGATTCAAACTTTGAAAGACGAAGACTCTTATTAGCTTTGGTTTTTCCTTTATTGTTTGTTATTCTTTTTTGGATAATAAAATTAATGGAAGTAAGCCTTGAGATAAGTCTTGCTTCTTACGGAATGAGACCAAGGGACTTATCCCAGTGGTTTGGAGTAATTACAATGCCGTTTTTACACAGCGGATTTAAGCATCTGATGGCAAATACCTCAAGCTTTCTAATTCTTGGAACAATATTGTTTTATTTTTATAATAAGTACAGTTTGCAGATTTTAGGCTGGTCATGGTTACTTACAGGATTGTTAACATGGATATTAGGAAGAGAAAACAGCGTTCATATCGGTGCAAGCGGACTGGTATATGCTTTTGCAGGTTTTATATTTTTCAGCGGAGTTCTCAGTAAAAATATCAGGCTAATGGCTATTTCGCTGATAGTGGTCTTTATGTACGGCAGTATGATATGGGGAGTTTTTCCGCAAAATACAAATATTAGCTGGGAAGGACATCTTGCAGGATTTATTACGGGAATTGTTCTGGCATTTCTGTATCACCCGAAAGATAAAAAACCCGATGACGAAGAGTATGAATATGATGAATGTAGGAATTGTACCGGAAATGATGAGATAGAAATATTTTATGAGTATAAAGAGAAGGAAGATAATAAAGACTCCGCAAATCAGAAGTAATGATGAAAAAATATTATTATTTTTTATTTTCATATAATAATTTTTATTATATTTGCCATGATATTCTATTTATTAATTTAAATCTTATAAACTATGAAAAAAATCACAATCAAATCAATCTTAGGGGGGGGTAATTACTTGTATATCAATTAGTTGCATTGCCATCCTTATGCTGTGTTCACAAAGTTCTTATTCCCAAACAACAATTAGTTTCCAAATACCCGAAAACGTACAATCGGCAAAAATTGTTTTTATTGATAATCTTGGGAATCTGATAAAACAAGTAGAGATAAACGAACGCGGACATGGTGAATTAATTGTTTACGCCCAGGACCTGAGTGCAGGTTTATACACTTATTATCTTGTAGCAAACGGACAAACAATTGAATCTAAAAAGATGGTGTTATCAAAATAAATTATATATTAACTTAAAAATTATGAAATATGAAAACGAAAATTAAATTTATGATTTTACCATTGTTGCTAATGGGAATGTTTGTGTTATTTACAATAAGTTGTAATAAAGACGAAGATGATACAACTACGCCTATTGATAATAATAATAATGATAATAATGAAGATAACGGTAATAACGGTGACAAAATTTGTCCTGAAACTGTAACATACGAGGGATATACTTATTTAATTGTACAAATAGGAGATCAATGCTGGTTAGCAGAAAATTTGAGATATTTGCCTGAGATTACACATGAAGATGATTGGGGCAGCAATACCGAACCGCAATATGCTGTATATGGTTATACAGGGAATAGTATAACAGAAGCCAAAGCTACGGATAATTACGAAATTTACGGAGTGTTATACAATTGGGAAGCTGCATCAACAGCTTGTCCGCCTGGCTGGCATTTATCAAGTCATGATGAGTGGACAGAATTAGAAAGAGTTGTATGTGCGAATACTTCTTGTGAATCGGATTTTCCTAAAGATGAATATGCTACCGGATGGCGAGGCACAAATGAAGGGAGTAAACTTGCAGGGAATGAATCATTATGGGATTCAGGAGATTTAACATCTGATACAGAATTTGGAACGAGTGATTTTACAGCTCTTCCGGGAGGACAACGTAGCATTCTTGGTGAATTTAACTTCATTGGGATAAATGGGTTCTGGTGGAGTGCTACGGAGTTTACATCTGAATATGCATGGTATCGGAGATTGAATTATGATAATTCACGAGTTTATCGTCATTATTTTCCCAAAATGATGGGACGTTCGGTTCGTTGTGTTATGGATAATTAATATAACAGAAACTAGAAAAACGGAAAAAATATTATTTCAGTTTTTTAAGTTTCTATGGAAAGAGGTCGGAACTGTTTCGTAAAAAAACTCCTTCCACCCCACAAGATACAAAATAAAAGTGCTATTTTTGAAATTAAAAACAAAGCGTAAGTAAACTTGATAAATTATGTTATTGTTGTTTAATAAAGAAGTTTAATTTTATTATAAAGATGAGTCGGAATAATTTTAAAAATAAAGCTTGGAACGATTATTCATCTTATATTAAATCAATTTTCGGATACAGAGTTCAGAAAATATCCGTTAATGCCGGATTTTCTTGTCC
>SLSH01000314.1 GCA_007130555.1 Bacteroidales bacterium | reverse complement strand
TAATTTAAACTTTTAAGATTATGGATTACATTAAGAATTACATTGAAGAAAACAAAGAGAGATTTTTAGAAGAATTATTTGAATTAATCAGAATTCCGTCTATCAGTTCATTATCGGAACATAAACAAGATATGATAAAATGTGCTGAAAAATGGGCAGAATTAATTTTAAAATCAGGAGCAGATAAAGCGGAAGTTATGCCTACTGACGGCAATCCTGTTGTTTATGCGGAAAAAATCATAGACCAGTCGCTCCCTACTGTTTTGGTATATGCTCATTACGACGTAATGCCAACCGACCCTGATAATTTATGGAATACCAAACCATTTGAACCTGTTATTAAAGACGGAAAAATTTGGGCTCGCGGTGCAGATGACGATAAAGGGCAAGGATTTATGCACACAAAAGCATTTGAGTTAATGGTAAAAACAAATACTTTACCTTGCAATGTAAAATTTATGATTGAAGGAGAAGAAGAAATAGGTTCTCCTAACTTAGGAAAATGGTGCGATGAAAACAGAGAGATGTTAAAAGCTGATATTATTCTGGTTTCAGACACAGGAATTATATCTCCGGATATTCCTAGTATCACCACAGGACTAAGAGGATTATGCTACTGGCAAATTGAAGTAACCGGTCCGAATAGGGATTTACATAGCGGATTATTTGGCGGTGCAGTAGCAAACCCGATAAATGTTCTTTGTGATATGATTGCAAAATTGCAAGATGAAGACGGCAAAATTACCGTACCGGGATTTTATGACGATGTCCTGGAAGTTTCTCCCGAAGAAAGAGAATTGCTTGCAAAAGCTCCATTCAGTGAAGAAGCATATAAAAAAGCAATTGATGTAAAATCATTAAAAGGAGAAAAAGGATTTTCTACAATGGAAAGAACAGGAATCAGACCTTGTCTTGATGTTTGCGGAATCTACGGAGGATACACAGGCGAAGGTGCAAAAACAGTTCTGCCTTCAACTGCTCATGCGAAAATATCAACAAGACTTGTTCCTCATCAAAATTATAAAGTAATTGCCGAATTATTTAAAAACTATTTTGAAAGTTTGGCTCCCGATTACGTAAAAGTTGATGTAAAACACCTGCACGGAGGACAAGGATATGTTTGCCCGATAGACCTGCCTGCATACAAAGCAGCCGAAAAAGCATATCAGGATGTTTTTAACAAAAGACCTGTTCCGGTTCGCAGTGGAGGAAGTATCCCGATTATTTCTGCTTTCGAAGAAATACTAGGATATAAATCCATACTTATGGGATTTGGTCTGGAATCAGATGCAATACACTCTCCTAATGAAAACTACCCGCTAGAAAACTTTTTTAAAGGAATACAAACAATACCCATGTTTTACAAGTATTTTGTTGAAAAATAATATCTTAATATTTGGCAACTACTTAGCAGGATAAAAAATATTGGTCAATATATTTTAAAGGGATAAGGTATAAGGGGATAAGGTATAAGGGGCGTTCCATATACCCCTATACCATATCCCCTTATACCCATATACCCCTATACCCCTATACCATATCCCCTTATACCATTCAAAAAAATACGATTATAAAAAGTTTTGTCATGTATTTAAATAAATATTATATTTTTGCATTTTTAATAAATAAAAACTAATCGGAATCTAATGTGTGGAATTGCAGGAATTTTCTTGTTTAAAAATAATATAAATGAATATAAAGATATTTTATTAAAATCCGTTGAGACCCTGAAAAACAGAGGTCCCGATTCCTGCGGAACTTATTTTAATAATAATGTCGGATTGGGACATACCCGTCTTTCGATTATTGACACAAGTAAAAAAGGCAATCAGCCTTTTTCGGATAATAGCGGACGATTTTATATTATTTTTAACGGAGAGTTTTATAACCATAAAGATTATATTGAAGAATTAAAAAATGACGGTATAAAATTCAAATCAAATTCCGATACGGAAATTTTACTCTATTTATTAATAAAATACGGAACTAAAGCAATAGAAAAAATTAACGGTTGCTTTGCTTTTGCATTTTTTGATACCGAAAAAAACGAAATATTATTAGCAAGAGACAGAATGGGCATAAATCCTGTAGTATATTATTCTGATGAAGAAAAATGCATTTTTGCCTCTGAATTAAAAGCCATTCTGGAATTTAATATTAAACGAGAAATTGATTATACAAGTTTATTTACATACTTTCAGTTAAATTATATCCCTACTAATCAATGTATTTTAAAGAATGTACATAAATTACATCCCGGACATTTTGCAATTATAAATAAAGACGGCATTAAAACTAAAAAATATTATTCTATTCCTTATAAAGAAAAGGAAACTGAATTTTATAATTATGATACTGCAAAAGAAAAATTATACAATTTACTTGATGATTCTGTCAAAAAAAGACTGATTTCGGATGTCCCGATAGGTTGTTTTTTAAGCGGAGGTATAGATTCTTCTATTATTACAGCATTAGCATCAAAACACACAAAAGATCTAAACACTTTCACTATCGGATTTAAAGACGACGCCTTTTTTGATGAAACACAATATGCCGAAATTACAGCAAAAAAATACAATACAAATCATACGGTTTTTAAAATCTCAAACGATGATTTATTAGACAAACTTTTCGATATAATTGATTACTTTGACGAACCTTTTGCAGATTCTTCGGCATTAGCCGTAAATATTTTGAGTTATTACACAAAACAAAAAGCAACTGTCGCACTTAGCGGAGACGGAGCAGACGAAATGTTTGCGGGATATAATAAACATTCTGCGCATTTTAATGCTAGCTATGGCGGAATGAAAGAAAATTTTGTTACTCTGCTTAATCCTTTATGGAAACTAATGCCAAAATCCAGAAATAATAAAACCACTAATTTATTTCGCCAACTTTTAAGATTTTCGGAAGGCAACAAACTTGACCCTGAATCTCGCTATTGGTACTGGGCATCAATTGGAAGTGAATCTTATGCAAAAGCATTAATTAAAAAAGAAATTGATTACAAAAACTATAATAATAAAAAGAGTTTTTATCTGAACCCTGATTTTGACTTTCAAAATATCAATACAGTTTTATATACAGATATGCAATTGGTTTTGCAAGGTGATATGCTTACAAAAGTTGACTTAATGTCAATGGCAAACGGGCTGGAGGTCAGAGCTCCTTTTTTGGATCATAATCTTGTAAATTTTATTTTCGGATTACCGGCATCATATAAAATTGACAGATTTAACAGAAAAAAAATATTAAAAGATACTTTCAGGGAACTAATTCCTGACGAACTTTTAACCCGAAAAAAACACGGGTTTGAAGTCCCATTATTAAAATGGTTCCGAAATCAATTGTGGTCGCTTATTGATGAAAAATATCTGTCTGAAAGTTTTATAAAGGAACAAAATATTTTTAATTATGATATTATAAAGAAACTGAAATATCAAATTAAGTCTGATAATCCCGAAGATTCGCAGGCAAAAATTTGGGCTTTACTGATATTTCAAAATTGGTGGTTAAAATATATAAATTAAAAATAATACAAATTATAATATTTAGAATACAAAAAACTTAATGTATTTTAAAAAAAGATATTATTTTTGCAAAAAATAATCAAAACAAAAAGAAATATAATAACAAAATCTTTACTTTTTACGTAAGTACTATTAAAGTAATATATACCGAAAATATTACAAATGATATGCCGAAAATATTACAAATAATAAACAGATTTAATTTAGGAGGTCCGACTCATAATGTTGCCTATATAAGCAAATATCTTAATTCGGATTATGAGGTTTTGTTGGTTGGAGGTAATATTTTGGAAGATGAGGCTTCGTCGGACTATGTAATTAAAAATCTGGGTCTTGATGCTCTTATAATTCCCGAAATGGAAAGAGAAATAAACGGTTATAATGATATTCAGGCATATTTTAAAATTAAAAATATAATTAAAAAATATAAACCCGATATTGTCCATACACATGCATCTAAAGCAGGATTTCTCGGAAGATATGCAGCATATAATAACAAAGTACCTGTTATTGTTCATACTTTTCACGGACATATTTTTCATTCATATTTTGGCAAACCCAAAACATTTATGTATAAAACCATAGAAAGGGAAATGGCAAAAAAAACCAGTAGAATCATTGCAATTAGTGAAATACAAAAAAAAGAATTATGTCATGATTTTAAAATTGCAAAAGAAGATAAATTTTCCGTAATACCTCTCGGTCTTGATTTAGACGTTTTTCAAGACAACTATAAAAACAAAAGAAATGAATTCAGAAATAAATACAATATAAAAGATGATGAAATTGCAATTGCAATAATAGGCAGATTAGTACACATAAAAAATCACAATTTATTTATTAAAGCATTATCTGAAGTAAAGAAAAAAACGAATAAAAAAATAAAAGCTCTGATTGTCGGGGACGGAGAACTTCGCAATAATTTGGTAAGCCTGGCAGAATCATTAAATTTATCTTGTTCATTATACGAAAATAATAATCATGATGCCGATATTATTTTTACATCATGGATTATAGATGTGGATAAGGTTTTTGCAGGTGTTGATATAGTTGCTTTATCTTCGTATAATGAAGGAACCCCCTCTTCATTAATTGAATCACAGGCAGCAAATACTCCTATTGTAAGTACAGATGTGGGAGGAATAAGAGATATTGTTTTAGATAATCAAACCGCATTACTTGCTAAAAATAATGATTTAAACGATTTTTCAGATAAATTATTCAGATTAGTTGATAATGATGAATTAAGACAAAAAATGAGCCAAAATACCGGATGGGAATTCGTAAAAGAAAAATTCGATTATATGCGACTGGTAAAAGATATGGAAAATCTATATAATGAATTATTACAAAAAATGTAATTTATATTACAAT
>SLSH01000261.1 GCA_007130555.1 Bacteroidales bacterium | reverse complement strand
TTAAAATTGTTATATTTTTTTTTAATTCCCCCATGTTTCCCTGTCCAGACTTCTGTAATGAATTGCTTCGGCAATATGGGAGGGGGCAATATTTTCGGATTTTTCAATATCTGCAATAGTTCTTGACAGTTTGATAATTCTGTCATAAGCTCGTGCCGATAAATCCAGTTTTTCCATAGCATTTTTTAGCAATTGAAGACATACATCGTCTAATTTACAGTATGTTTTAATCATTTTTGATGTCATTTGAGCATTACTGTAAATATTTTTATTGTTTTTAAATCTATTTGTTTGTACTAACCTTGCCTCAATAATTCTTTTTTGTACATCGGAGCTTTTTTCCAAGGCTTTTTCATCAGATAATTTATTAAAATCCACGGGAATTACTTCCAGGTGTATATCTATTCTGTCTAACAAAGGACCTGATATTCTATTTGTATATTTTTGAACCGTTCCTGATGAACACATACATTCTTTTTCGGGATGATTATAATATCCGCATGGGCAGGGATTCATAGATGCTATTAACATTAAACTTGCGGGATATTCAACCGTAAATTTTGCACGGGAAATTGTTACTAATCTGTCTTCTAATGGTTGTCTTAAAACTTCCAGAACGGTTCTTTTAAATTCGGGCAACTCGTCTAAAAACAGAACTCCGTTATGGGCAAGAGAAATTTCGCCGGGCTGGGGATATGTACCTCCACCGACAAGTGCTACATCTGAAATTGTATGATGCGGCGCTCTGAACGGTCTTTGTGTCATCAGAGATTTTCCGGCTTCGGTTTTTCCTGCCACCGAATGTATTTTTGTAGTTTCTATGGCTTCATCAACACTTAAAGGAGGCAGAATTCCGGGGATTCGTTTTGCAAGCATTGTTTTACCCGAACCGGGAGGACCGATTAAAATTATATTATGACCCCCTGCTGCTGCAACTTCTAATGCACGTTTAACATTTTCCTGTCCTTTTACATCCGAAAAATCAATATCTGTTTCGTGCAAAATTTTATTAAATTCTTCTTCAATGTCAATAGTAATTTTTTCGAGATTATTTTTTCCGTTAAAAAAATCAATTACTTCATTAATATGGGTAACTCCGTGTACATCAATATTTTCGACTACTGCTGCTTCGGCAACATTTGGTATGGGTAAAATCAATCCTTTAAAACCGCTTTCACGTGCATTTATTGCAATTGGCAATGCTCCTTTTATTGAATTTACCTTACCGTCCAATGATAATTCGCCCATTACGATATAATCCTTAAGTTTTTCGGAAGAAATTTGTTCGGAAGCAGCTAGAACTCCTAAAGCTATTGGCAAATCATAAGCCGAGCCTTCTTTTCTCACATCTGCGGGAGCCATATTGATTACAATTCTTTGTCCGGGCCATTTATAAGAATTATTTTTAAGAGCACTAATAATTCTTTGCTGACTTTCTTTAATTGCACTGTCGGGTAATCCTACAAGAAAAAAATTTATTCCTTGAGAAACATTCACTTCAATTGTAATTGTATTTGCATCTATTCCGTCAACTGCACTTCCGTATGTTTTAACAAGCATGTTTTTTTCTTTTAAATGGGTTATATAAAAAAAGCAAAATTATTAAAAACTATTTAACGGATACATTTTTCATAACAATTTTTATGTTATCAATTAGTTTTTTTCTGCCTGCCCTTAATAATACTGTATCTTTTAATTTATTTTCAAAGTCCGTATCCGTAATATTTTCCAATTTTTCAAGCGAAATTTCTTGAATTTCTTTATTAATCATAAAATCAGGTTCATTATGTTCTTTAAGATTTGAATTGTAAGGACACACATTCTGACAAATATCACAACCGAAAATTTGATTTGTAATTTTGATTTGAATTTTTTGCGGTATTTTATTTCTGTTTTCGATTGTATGATACGAAATACATTTATTTGCATCCAGTCCTTTTTTGCTTAATGCCCCTGTCGGACAGGCTTTTATGCATAATTTACAATCTTTACATGAATCTGTATAAGCTTTATTATAATCAAGTTCTGTATCTAAGACCAATTCTCCGATAAAAACAAATGAACCTAACCGGGGATTTATAAGGCATTTATTGTTACCTGTAAATCCTAATCCTGCTTTTACGGCATTACTTCGTTCAAAAACCGGAGCAGTATCAACGTAAACTCTTCCGTTGATTTCGGGATAAGTGTTTCTAATTGAATTCAGAACATTTTTTAATTGAGATTTAATAATTGCATGGTAATCTTTTCCCAAAGCATATTTTGAAATAAAAAGATTTTTATCGTTTAATCCGGATTGTGTATAATAGTTTTTTAAGACAACCACCACCGATTTTGCTTCGGGAAATAATAATTCGGGATTGAATCTGGTTTCCAAATAATTTTCGAGAAAAGACATATCAGCATGGAAGTTTTGTTTTAACCAGTTCAGATAATATTTTTTATCCTCTTCTAAAAATTCGGCTTTACAAATACCGCAATCATCAAAACCTGAATTTAAAGCAGTATTGATTATATTTTTTGAAATAGAATTTTCGGGGCTAATCGTTTTTATATGTTCTGCCATTACTGTAAATGTTTTCGGATCTGACTCCAAAGCTGTATTTTACGCAATTTCCCTGCAGTTCAAAATCGGTTAAACTTTCATAAGAGATTATCTCGGTTTTTCCATCCTGAAAATATTTTAAATTTCCGTGTTGGTCAAGATAAACAACTACATTATTATTAAAAAAATATTTTTCGGGAATAAAATTCTCAAGCGTATATTCATTTCCGTTATAATAAACTTTAAAATAGTTTTGCACTCCGTAAACTACCAGTTGGTCTTTTGCTTCATAAAAGTTAGGGCTATAAAAAGAAATTGTTGTAACTTCATAATCCGAAAATATTTTCAGATAATTTGAATGATCTTCATAGACCACAAATTCATCTGATACCAGATAACTTAACGGCTCAAAAGATTCTATTTCTATAAATTCGCCTTTATAAAATACCTGAAAATTATTCATTGGGTCTTCAACAAATGCTGCTATATCTTTACCTGCTTTTATTGATTTTTTTCTGTCTTTAAAAAAAACGTCAAATATTTCTCCCTTATAAAAAATATTTACATTATTCCTGGTATCAGTATAAACAATTAGATTTTTTCCTGCCTGAAATTCTGAAATCTCTTGAGCTGCGAGAGCATCATCAAGTTCAAATATTTCTTCCTGATAATATGCATTTAATTTTTTATCAAGATCGTCATACCAAACTACCACATCTTCATTAACAGTCCAGTGCGGGGCAGAAATCCCCAATGTACGGATACTTCCGTTATCAAAAACACTTAATTGTTTATTCATTCTGAAAGCTATCAGATTATTTGTAACAATATATTCGCTTACAAAATTGCTGGCAGTATGTAAATAATTATTATGATATATTTTAAATGTACCGGCATTGTCTTCATAAGCAATTGCATTGTTCCCAACTTTATAAGACCTTACGGGCAAATGCTCGACATGTTTTATTTCTCCGTCATCAAATATAAAAACATGGTTTAAGTAATCACTAAAAATCGCCAGATTTTGTGATTTAGCAGGGGTAATACACAACAGAAGTAATATTATTAAACAAAAAGAGAAAGTTTTTTTCATTTAAGTAAAATTTTATAAAATACAAATATAGTAAATTATTTTAGTACATGATAAAATATTATCTTGATTTTGATAAGTTGCTTATAGTCAATTATTTTAATGGCTTATGAGTAATTTTAAGGGATAAGGGGATGGAGAAGTTCCATATACCTTATCCCCCTATCCCTTATGCCTTTATACCCCTCAAAAAATACGATTATAAAAAGTTTTGTCATGTATTAAAGTAAATTATACAAAAAATAGTAGTTTTGTCTTAAATTTTAAAAATATGGATAATAATAAAGATAAAACCGTTTCGGATTTAGGTGAATTTGGACTGATTGAGCATCTTACAAAAGATTTTAAAATTACTCATAAAAACATAATAAAAGGAATAGGTGATGATGCGGCGGTTGTAGAAAACCAAGACGAATGTATGCTTATCACTACCGATTTGCTGGTAGAAGGAATACATTTTGATTTGATTTATACTCCTTTGAAGCATTTAGGCTATAAGTCCGTTATTGTAAATTTAAGTGATTTATATGCAATGAATTGCACTCCATCCGGCATTACTGTTTCAATAGCAATAAGCAATAAATTTTCGTTAAAAGCACTGGAGGAATTATATTCGGGGATTAAACTTGCCTGCGAAATTTATGATGTTGATTTAATCGGAGGAGATACCAGTTCTTCTGTAACAGGACTTTTAATCAGTATTACGGCAGTAGGGCATGCAAAAAAGGAAGATATTGTTTATAGAAACGGTGCAAAACAAAATGACTTAATTTGTGTTTCGGGCGACCTGGGTGCGGCATATCTCGGATTACAGTTACTGGAACGCGAAAAAGAAATATTTTTAAGCGATAATCAAATTCAGCCGGAACTTGAAAATTTTGAATATATCTTGGAAAGACAATTAAAACCCGAAGCCAGAAAAGATATTATTAAAATTCTATCTGAAAATAATATTAAACCAACTTCGATGATAGATATTTCGGACGGATTATCTTCCGAAATTCTTCATATCTGCAAAAAATCGGATAAAGGTTGCAAAATTTTTGAAGAAAAAATTCCTGTTCATCCTCAAAGCTGGCAAATTGCCGAAAAATTTAATATAAGTGCAATAACCGCTGCTTTAAACGGAGGAGAAGACTATGAATTATTATTTACCGTTCCTCTGTCGCAAAATGAAATTATTGCAAAAATTCCCTCTATATCAATTATCGGACATATTTGTGATAAAAGCCATGGTGCAAATTTAATTCTTAGAGACGGCTCTGAAGTTCCTCTTATTGCTCAAGGGTGGAATGCAGTAAAAAAATAATTCCTGATGATATTTTTTT
>SLSH01000029.1 GCA_007130555.1 Bacteroidales bacterium | reverse complement strand
TTTTTCATTTGAATACCCCCAAGTTTGTGTGCGTAATTTATAATGCAATAACTCAGAGTATGCTTCTGCCAATACATCCGCAATCACGTTAATCATAACAGCATTATAGCTTTCTGATTTTTTATTAAAACTATCTTCAATCATATTTTTGCCCAAACCTGTCGTCAGAACAAATAATCCTAAATAATCCTCGGTATTACAATCCGAAGGTGCAATAAAATCCGAGAGACAAAGATTTTTTTTGCCTGTATTATTTCTTAAAATATTACGAGGAAAATCAAAAGAAATTGTTTTGTTTTCTATATTCAAAAAAACCGTTTCATTAAGCGAAGATGCTTTAAAAACTCCCGACAGAGCTTTTGCTTCCAACAAATTATTTTCAGAAATTTTATCCAACATATTTTTTGCATCATTATATAATTTATTTGCTTCAACTCCCTTATCAGGTTCTGATAAAATATCCGGATATTTTCCTTTTACTTTCCATTGAGAAAAAAAACTTGTCCAGTTTATAAAAGGGATTAATTCAGAAATACTTGCACTGTTTTTAATAATTTTATTTAATATTTTGGGTTTAATAATATCCGCAGACTTTTTATCCCATATAAACCTGTTGATTCTTGCCTCTGAAATATCCATTTTTTTCAAGTTATTATTTTCGGCAAAAAAATCTTCCCTAATTTTCTTTTGTTCGGATTTTATTTTTTCAAAAAACTTTACTTTATTTTCCGGGTTAATAATATCCGAACATATTGCAACTGCTTTTGAAACATCTTTTACATGAACAATAAGTCCTGAATAAAGCGGTGCAATTTTCACAGCGGTATGAGTTTTTGAAGTTGTAGCACCACCTATTATCAATGGGATACTCAAATTTCTGATTTCTAACTCCTTTGCAATATTTTCCATCTCGATTAATGAGGGGCTAATTAAACCGCTTAATCCAATAATATCTGCATTTTGCAAAATAGCCTCATCAATTATTTTTTCTTTTTCGACCATAATACCAAGGTCTATAATTTCAAAGTTATTAGACGATAAAACTACCGAAGCAATATTTTTCCCGATATCATGTACATCTCCTTTTACTGTGGCAATAAGAATCCTACCTGCTTTTTTCATAACTGTTTTTTCATGTTTATTTATGGCAGGTTGAATAATATCAGTCATTTTTTTCAAAACACGAGCAGACTTCATTACTTGTGGCAAAAACATTTTTCCTTCTCCGAAATATTCTCCGATTTCGTTCATTGCATCCATTAATGGACCCTCAATGATTTCAACGGGATTAGAATACTTTTTAAGAGCATCGGATATGTCTTCATTTATAAAATCGGAATGACCTTTTATTAATGCATTTTTTATTCTGGATTCTACTGATAAAAGACTTCTTTTTTCTGCCTTGTTTTTATTGTCAACAAACTGATTGTCAGAAACAACAAATGAAGTTAGGTTTTCAGTAGCTTTTGAATGTCTGTTAAATATTAAATCTTCGCATAGAATTTTTAAATCATTATCAATATCTTCAAATTTTGGTAAATTTGAGGGATTAACTATTGCCATATCCAAACCAGCATTTTTTGCATGATAAAGAAAAACCGTATGTAAGGCTTCACGAATAATATTATTTCCACGAAAAGCATACGACAAATTACTAACACCTCCAGAAGTTTTAGCGTAAGGGAGGTTTTCTTTTATCCATTTTACTGCATTTATGAAATCAACGGCAAAATTTGAATGTTCATTCATTCCTGTTCCGATTGTTAGGATATTACAATCAAAAACTATATCAAAAGGAGAAAAATTTACCTCATTTACTAAAATATAGTAGGCTCTTTTACAAATATTTATTTTACTTTGAAAGTCGGTTGCTTGTCCGTTTTCATCAAATGCCATTACTACAACTGCTGCTCCGTATTTTTTGATTATTTCAGCTTCATGTTTAAATTGTTTTTCACCTTTTTTTAAACTTATAGAATTTACAATTGCTTTACCCTGTATATTTTGTAAACCTGTTTGTATGACCTCAAAATCCGAAGAATCAATCATAACGGGAACTTTTGCAATATCGGGCTCACAGGCAACTAGTCTTAAAAAAAATTCAATTTCATATTTTGCATCTAAAAGTCCGTCATCAAAACTGATATCAATTATTATTGCTCCATTTTCAATTTGTTTTCTGGCAATGATTAGTGCTTCGTCATACTTTTTCCCCCTGATAAGTTTTGCAAATTTTTTTGACCCTGCTACATTTGTTCTTTCACCAATATTTATAAATAAAGAATTATTATTGATTTTAAGACATTCTGTACCGGCAAGTATTAATTCATTTTTACTCTTATTAATTTTTTTTGGAATTCCGGCATTTGCAATTTCGGAAAAAAGTTCAATATGTTCTGGAGTAGTTCCACAGCAACCTCCAATTATGTTTACAAGTCCTTGGTCAATAAAAGTCTTAACAATTTCGGTCATTTCTGCCGCTGTTTCTTTATAATTACCTGATTGATCCGGCAAACCTGCATTTGGATAAACGCTCACAAAAGAATTACTTAATTTTGCAATTTCTTTCAGATAAGGTTTAATTTGATTTGCCCCTAAAGCACAGTTTAATCCAAGAGAAAGGTAGGTAAAATGAGATATTGAACCGACAAAAGCTTCTAAAGTTTGTCCGGATAATGTTCTGCCTGTATTATCACTTATGGTAACAGAAATCATAATAGGTAAGCTAATATTCTTTTCTGTAAAGACTTTATCTATTGCGAACAAGCAAGCTTTAGCATTTAAAGTATCAAAGATTGTTTCAACCAGCAATAAATCAGCTCCTCCGTCAATTAATCCCCAAACTTGCTCTGCATATGCTGCAACTAATTGTTTAAAATTTATATTCCTTTTCCCTGGAAAGTTTAAGTCAGACGGTAAACTCAAAGATTTATTTGTTGGACCAATACTGCCTGCTACAAATCTCGGCTTTTTTATTTCCGCGAATCCTAAACAAGCCTGTTTCGCAATTTTTGCAGCATTATAATTGATTTCATAAACAAGATTTTCCATTTTATAATCAGCCATTGAAACAGACTGGGCATTAAAAGTATTTGTCTCAATTATATCTGCTCCGGCTTTAAGGTATTCGGAATGAATTTCGTATATAATTTGTGGTTGAGTTAAAACCAGCAAGTCGTTATTGCCTTTTAAGGGAATGGTATAATCGGTAAACCTTTCTCCTCTGTAATCTTTTTCCGTCAGATTATAACGCTGAATAATTGTTCCCATAGCTCCGTCAAGAACAAGAATTTTTTGTTTTAAAATTTCTTTTATCGGCATTTTACACAGGTTTAATATTATCAGATTTTATATATTCAATAAATTCCGTAAATAACATAATGCGGGTTGTTACGGCTACACAGGCATATTAAAATAGTCATTATATTGATAATCTCTTAATTTTCTGATATTTTTTTCAAAATTACAAAAAAAATTGTAATTAATCAGAATCAAAGATAAAGATACTAATTTTTTATGTTTTGTCACGAAATTTGCAAAAAAGGCAAATTTCCCGCCAAAACGAGTAGTGTGTTTTCTTTCTACCCGTACCGACGCTGCGCTTGTTACGGGTTATTAATCTTTGACCCATTCAGGGTCAGATTTTAGTAAATATCGAAGTCTCGCATCAAAGGAGAAAACAGAATAATGAATAAAGATTAACAAATAACGATTTTTGATTTTTTACTAATACCGACCTGCTACAAGATTTTACTTCGTTCATCTTGTTAGCGGTTTAGTATAAGATACAGCGTAGCGTGAACTAAAAAAATATTTATAATTTACACACTGATTAGTTACAAAAAATTATAGTTTTTCAATTAATTTCTCAAACTCACTTAAAACCATGGCTGTGGCGCCCCAAACTATCGTATTATCAAAAATATAACAAGGAGTTTCTATTTTAATCCCACGGGCAGGAACTGTCCTGTAATCTTTATTTTTAAATAATTCAGGTAAATCAACAATAAAAATATCATTTACTTCCTCGTAGCATACATTAAAATCAGGTTTTTGATTAAGAACTGCTATCACAGGCAAAACAGAGAAACCACTTACGGGAATTTCTATTGGCGTTAAATTTCCGATTACATTTCCTCTGTAAAGCCTCACTCCTACTTCTTCTTCAGCTTCACGAAGAGCAGTTTGAATTAGATCTTTATCGTATATTTCTTTTCTTCCGCCGGGAAAAGCAATTTGTCCTGAATGAGGTCCGGGGTCGGGTGTACGTTCAATAAAAACCGTTTTGATTTTTTCGTTTTCGGGAAATAAAATTATTAAAACTGCTGCCTGCTCAAGCTCCTGTTCATCTTTAAAATATTGCAAATGCAATTCATGTATAACAGGCATCATAATCGATTGGGCATCACGACCCGGCAAAGGTTTGTTCAGAGCATTTTTTAAAAAATCCGTAAAATTTGTAAAGTTTATTTTTTTTGAATCCTGCATATAATCAAAGACAGTAATTATTTTCTTACTTTTCTTATAAATTCTTCAACTTCGGGTAATCCTCCCTGATACACCAGATATCCGTTATAAGGTTCCCGTTCTGTGATTTCGTCATTAATAGGCGTAAGCATAAGTTTTTTTACTTCATCGTGGTCATCGGTTTGTCCCAGTACCCATCCGAGTTTAATATAAGCTACTTCGGGCAACATATTTTCGAGCGGAATAATTCCCATAGCCATCATATCACGACCTGTATCATAAACAAACATCTGAACATATCCCCATATAGTTTGCAAAGTCATATACATGTGTACTCCTGCTTCGTGTGCTCTGCGAATTGCGGGGTATATTTCCTTGTTTACATGTCCCAGACCAGTACCGACAAAAATAATTCCTTTATATCCTGCATCAACCAATGCATCTATTACATCGGGTTTCATTCCCGTATAATAATAAACCATTGTAACGGTATCGCTGAAATATGGTTTTATTACCA
>SLSH01000061.1 GCA_007130555.1 Bacteroidales bacterium | reverse complement strand
TCTCCCTCACAAATAGTGTCTTGTTCAGTAAAGTAATAAGCATCATTTACCGCGAGTTGCAATTCGTAAATGCTGTCACAACCTGTTGTTGCTGTATAATCGGCATAATATATTCCTGATTCCGAATAATAATCTCCGTGCCAGAATAGCTCGTCATTACTGCAAATTATTTCTTGCTCTGTAAAATGATAATTCAGATTTACCGTTAAATGCAGTTCATAAATACTATCACATTCATTTATTGTAGAATAATTTTCATAATATGTCCCTGTTTCCGAATAATAGTTTCCGTACCAGAAAAATTCTTCTCCATCGCAAATAGTTTCATGTTCTGTAAAGAAATATGCAGGATTTACAAATAATTGCAATTCGTAAATACTGTCGCATCCTGTTGTTGTAATATAGTTTTCGTAATATGTACCTGTTTCGGAATAATAATTTCCATGCCATAAAAATTCGTCCCCCTCGCAAATAGTGTCTTGTTCGGTGAAGCTGTATGCCTGATTTACGAATAATTGCAATTCATAAATGCTATCGCAATCTGTTATTGTTTTGTATTCGGCATAATACGTTCCTGCTTCCGAATAGTAATCTCCGTGCCACAATAGTTCTTCATTACTGCAAATTGTATGTTCTTCTATAAAATAATAATTCGGATTTACGGTTAATTGCAATTCATAAATACTATCGCAATCGTTTATTGTAATATAATCTTCATAATACGTTCCTGTTTCCGAATAATAGTTTCCATGCCATAAAAATTCTTCTCCCTCGCAAATAGCTTCATGTTCTGTAAAGAAATATACCTGATTTACAAATAATTGTAATTCGTATATACTGTCACATTCGTTTACAGAAGTATAATTATCATAATATGTCCCTGCGGTATCATAATAATCTCCCCGCCACAATAAACTTTCGCCTTCACAGACAGTATCTTTCTCGGCAAAGAGATATGCTTGATTTACAGTTAGTTGTAATTCATAAATGCTATCGCAATCTGTTGTTGTTTTATATTCGGCATAATATGTTCCTGCTTCGGAATAATAATTTTCATGCCAAAATAATTCATCATTACTGCAAATCGTATGTTCTTCCACAAAGTAATAAGTGGGATTTACTGTTAATTGCAGTTCATAAATACTGTCACAACCTGTTGTTGCGGTATAATATTCGTAATATATCCCGGGATTGGAATAATAGCTCCCATGCCATAAAAAGCTGTCATCATCACATATAGACTCTTGTTCGGTAAAATAATAAGTCGGGTTAATACCGATTGTAATTGTATCGGAATTTAATATTCCTATATCCGAATAAACAATTACATAATATGTTCCTGCTTCGGAAATAATGATTTGATGCTCGGTTCCTATAATATCCGGGGATGATATTTCTCTCCAGTAATATGAATACCCTGCTGTTTCTCCTGCATCAAGTGTAATTGTTTTATTGTCACAAATCAAAGTATCATTTCCTATATCTACAATCGGAAGTTCTCCTATAATAATATTATCGAGATAGACCATATTTTCAGTAGCAATATTACAACATGATTGAAACCTTACAGAAAAATTTTCTCCTGAGAAATCTGATAGCTCAAATTGTTTTGTTTCAAAATCAGTCATATTTGTTTTGTAGGTATGATTTCCTTTTCTGTCTCTGATTTGAATGGCATCATTTACCAACACTCTGAACCACGAGGTATAGTATTGTACACGTACTCTGATATCGAACTGTAAAACGGGATTTGACAATGAACTGATGTCAATATCGCATGAATAAGCCGAAGCATGAAATTTAGTATTATTTACCCATATATTTGTTGAATCAGGGCTGCTACCTCCTATCCATCCCGTATTATGCTCCCCTCCTACAAAATAAAGTCCGTAATTACTATTGCATGCGGCTTCGCTGTTTACCATAATATCTGCCTGTTCGCCTGATTCTTCGAAAAAAGAGAAGTTATTGCCCGATTCAAAATCTTCTATAAATGGAAACAAATTAATATCAGGATAAGATATTACAGAATGTTTAGCAGAATCATTTTCATTTTTTTCGTCTCCTGCAACATTTACAACACCTATACACTCATACTTGCCAAGTCCCGAAAAATCGGCTTTTGTGGTAAAAGTATAAGTAAGTGAATCCCCCGGATTTATGGTTGTAAAAATAGTTTCATTAATATAATTCTGTCCGTTATCAATTGAGTATTGAACAGGGATATTGTTTTGAGCGTCTGTTCCCGAGTTTACCAGTTTAATTGTAATATCTTCTTCGGTTCCTAAAGAACAGTAGTCAGGCAATATAAAATCTATTATTTTCATATCAATTGTTAACGGGTCAAATTCAACAGCACCTATATCGGGATTTCCCGGATCTCTAGGATTTCCATTAATGTCGGTTAAAACTTCGGACAGCGGTGTTCCCATATTATTCAGATGAATACTTAGAGTATGTAAATCTGTATCCGAAAAAAAATCAGGATTATAAGAAACAGAATTGGCATCTTGTCCCGAAGCCGTTCGTAATTCATCTAAATCGGCACAAATCGTACCTTTCCAATTTGCAAGTACAGGACCTAAAGTATAAATATCATTATAGTTTAAACTTAAATTTGTTGCATACTGATCTATACTTAAACAGTTTCCTCCGTTTCTATTATAAAGTATATTGTTTATTATTGAATTATTATCACTTTCGATAGTTAAACAAATATCGGATGTATTAATGCTGTTATGAAAAATATTCAAATGAGCCGAATAATAAACATAAATACCGCGACCTTCTCCCGAAATAAAATTATTAATTATTTGCACTTTATCTTCAGATGTTCCGTCTGATTGAACAATTTGAATACCGGCAGAAGTAAAATTATAAATAATATTTTTTCTTACATTACATAAATCATTATTCCATAAACTTATGCCTGTCAGAGTAGTTGCATCAATATAATTATTTAAGACATCTATATTTGAGCAGTAACTTAATCTTATTCCTTGATAATATGGGCTTGAAAAAATATTATTATTTGAAATTTCGGAATTTTTATAATTTAATACCCTAATTGCACTCGATTTTTGATTTAAAAATGTATTTCCTGAAATTTCAAGAGCCGAGGATTGTTCCTCATGACTTTTTCCTGTTAATATAATCCCGTAATCCCCCGAATTAAAATAACAATTTTTAATTTTCAAATTATCGGCATTTATTAAATTTTCATTTGAAATTAAGATGTTTTTTGTATAACTATAATTTGTTGTCTCATAAACGGAACCTAATAATTGACAATTAATAAAATGAATCCCTTCTCCATTATTTATTTCGATAAGATTATTATCATATATAACTGATTCGGATTTAATTGTTAAATACTTAAACTGCACGTATTTACACGTATCAAGCATAATTACGTAGCTTGAATCAGTACTTTCCGAAGCATAAGTTAATATAACATCCGTGCTATCCTCCGTAGCAGACTGAAAACTAATTGTATTGATTTCGGAAGCCCCTTCTATTTCGGGAATAATTAGTTGTTCGTTATAAGTCCCGGGTTCGATAATAAAAACAACTGCATCTGAAATACCAAAATCCGACAAATCAGTTACGGCTTCATTAAATGTATTATAATCAGGCGAAGCTCCTCCGATAAAATAAGTTCCCGACATTGTTTGAGAAAAAGAATTAACGTATAAAAAAGTAAATACGGTAAAAATAAGTGCCATTTTTTTCATAATATTTTGTTTTTATATCATATAATATTTTACAAAAATACAAAAAATAATTTTACTAGGGAGGAAAAAGAGAATCAGCATTATTATATTTTTTAACATTATTGTCGGACAAAAATTTACAAAAACTTTTAAAACCCTTGACAAACATGGGATTCATAACAATCAACCATAGAATAGAGTCGTTTTTTATATTTGCCAGTAAAACACCAAAACACAGAATCCGCACGAAAGCTAAGCGTTTGATTTAGTGATATTTAGTGTTTTTGTGATTCAGTAGCAGAAAAAACATTGAAATTTAGTCGGACAATAGTTATTTTTTTAAAATTAATCCCATAAATATTTTTTTTAAAAACGAATATAATACCTTTGTATTTTTAATAGCATTTAGAAAATCTAAATGTCGGCATAATATAAAAAGGATATATTGTATGAAGCCGAAAATCATTAATAGTATTTCTTTACAGGAAGTTCAGTATATTTGTCTTGAACTTTTGACAACTTTTCATGAAATATGTACTAAAAATGATATAATTTACTGGATTGATTTTGGAACTCTCCTCGGAGCATACAGACACAAGGGCTTTATACCATGGGATAATGATATTGATATTTGTATGCCAATGGAAGAGTATAAAAGAGTAATTCCTTTGCTTAAAGAACATTGTAATAAAAAAGATAATGACCATATATTATTTTTTGGTGATACAAAAGTTGATTACTGGTACGATTATTTCGGAAATACAAAATTTTTAGCAAATGGTATTATGCCTGTTAAAATAGATTTATTCCCTGCAAAAATAATTGAAAATACTCCGGAGGCAATAGCGATAGATAAGAGTTTAACCAATATAGCTTCTGCTTATATATTAGGCAAAGCAATGCATCCCGATGATATTCTGCAAGAACATCTTCATTATATTCCGGACAATAATGGCAATATTATTATTAGAAGACACGATTTTTTTGAATATTACGAAAATTATATGATGAATAATAAAACTTCGGATTGTATCGGAAAAAATTATTTACTTACATATAGTGATAATGATTTTTTGGTAAAAAGGGAAAGAGATTATTTTTTATTAGATGATATTTTTCCCATAAATAAAATTGAATTTGAAAAAAAAATGTTTAATGCTCCTGCAAATATTGAGGAACACCTAAAAAATCTTTACGGGGATTTTATGAAATTGCCTCCCGAAGAACAAAGAACATCATCTTATGCCATAATCAGAGAAAATAAAAAAATTC
>SLSH01000108.1 GCA_007130555.1 Bacteroidales bacterium | reverse complement strand
CCTGCTTTTAACAGCAGCAATTTTTTATTTACTTGGTTTAAGGGGTAGTCCTGCTATATTTGCAACTCTAATAGTATCTGGCGTAGTTTGCTCAGCAACCTGTACTTCAGGTGATATATGTCAAGATTTAAAAAAATAGTTGATTCGCCCGTAAATAGTAAATTTATTTTACAAGGCAACGAAGCATTTGCATTAGGTGTCGTCCATGCGGGTTATCATGCGGCAACAGGCTATGCAGGAACTCCAAGCACGGAAGTAATAGACAAATCATTAAAATATGCACAGGATAAATTAAAAGTGGGATGGGCAGTTAATGAAGCTGTATCTGTCGGAAACGGTATTGGTCATGCTATTGCAGGATTTGATACTGTAGTAACAATGAAAATTCCTGGTGTATTTCAAGCAGGAGACCCTATTACAACTTCGGCATTTTATACTGCAAAGGCAGGGGCTCTAGTAATTTATGCCGCTACCGATTATGTGCCATCAAGTACACAACATGTTATTGATTCCAGATATTTTTTCTCTTCATCAAGAATTCCTGTTTTAGAACCACGAAATCATCAGGATATGTACGAAATAGCATGGCACGCAGCAGATATAAGCAGAAAATTCAATACTCCTGTGGTTGTTTTGGCTTCAGGAATACTGGCTCATTCCGAAGGACTCGTCGTTACAAAAGAACAAAGAGTAATTAAACCCGGAGAATTACCCGAAAATCTTAACAGCTGGATGCTCATGCCCGCAATTGCAAGAAAAAATTATAATACGGCAACACAAAACAGAATTCCGGAAATAAAAAAATGGACAGAAAATACCGAACTTATTAAAGAAGAAACCGGAACAGAAGACTGGGGAATAATTATAAGTGGAGAAAGCTATATTATTGCAAAAGAAGCTTTAATGTCTGCAAATAAAAACCCCTCAATACTATCCTTGCAAATTTCTTATCCTGTTCCCGAAAAAAGAATAAAAGATTTTGCAAAAAAAATTAAAGGAAAGATATTTATTATTGAAGACGGGGATAAATTCCTGCAGGAAAGAATCAAATTGCTGGGAATTGATATTATTGGTAAAGACGAAAACAGCGTTATTACGGATTGGAATCCCGAATTAGTTCTGGAATTTCTGTCAAAACACACAGACATCAAATACCTAAATAAAAAAAGTACATTTAATATCACACCTTTAAACAGACCTCCGTCAATTTGTCCGGGATGTCCGTACAAAGCATTCGGACTGGCTGTCAGCAGATTAAAGAAAAAGAAAAAGATTTATGCTTCTTTTGGGGATATTGGTTGTTCTACATTATTGTTTTTCTTAAATGCCTTAGATACCGTAAATTGTATGGGAAACAGCGACTCAATGAGGCAGGGATTTGTTTTATCAAGACCGGATATGGCAAATAAAACAATAAGTGTTATAGGAGACTCCTGTGAGTGTCATACAGGATTGGACTCTACAAGAAATGCCGTTTTTAGAAATGTTCCCGGTGTTAAAGTTATACTTGATAATAATATTACTGCAATGACAGGAGGTCAGCCTGCTCCAAGCAGTAAGCTAAATCTTGAAGGACAAACTCATAACTTTAATTTGAAAAGAGCCATAGAAGCCGAAGGAGGAAGAATGGTGGTTGTAAACAGTTATGACCTTAAAGGTGTTGATGAGGCTCTTGTAGAAGCTCTCGAGTTTGCCGAAAAAGGAGAATTTACAACTATGTTGCTTGAAGGAGCATGTATTCAAGAAGTAGAAAACAAAAATAAAATACGGAAAATAAAATTTGATTACGAGATATGTAAAAGATGTAAAAGATGTGGAATTTGCCCCGGTATTGAACATAACGAAAACAATGAACCATGTTTTACAAATTTATGTACATATTGCGGAGGTAGTACGCCTGTTTGTCTGCAAAGATGTCCTTTCGGTGCAATAGTTAAGGATGACAGCTTAAGTAATGAGAAAAATATTCCAAATCTGCCGAAAGTAGGGGATATTAAAAATGTTAAAATTGACAAAGACAAATTACCCGAATCTCTCAGACTCGCAATCAGAGGAATTGGCGGACAAGGAAATCTGTTCTTTGGAAAAGTATTGTCCGAAGTAGTATTACACACTCCATATTCGGATATGCATATTATTAAAGGAGATACTCACGGTATGGCTCAATTAGGAGGACCGGTAATATCCTCTTTTTGCTGTGGAAAGGTTTTCTCTCCTGTTCTGGCTCCCGCTTCAGTAGATGTTCTGGTAGGGATGGAAATTTCTGAGATATTGCGTCCAGGATTCCTTGAGTTGTTAAAGCCAAACGGAACAATAATTTTTAATAATTTTAAAGCACTGCCGGTTAATGCAAAAATGGAGGATTATCCAAAATTAAAAGATATTGAAAATATCTTATCAGAATACAAAGTAATAAAGATAGATGCTAATCAAATTGCATATAACCTGGGAGATATAACAGGAAGAACGGCTAATGTTGTTGTTCTGGGATTATTGTCCAAAATAAAACCTTTTAATATTATTCCCGAAGAAATATGGTTAAAAGCTCTGATGAGTATTTCAAATAATGATTTTATAAAATCCGCTAATAAATTGTCGTTTGATGCAGGAAGAAATCAAATATGATAATATTTAACATTAAAAAATTATACAGATATGAGAAAAAATACACCCATAGAGTATGATGTAGTTCAAAAACATATCAAAGAATGTAACTTGAAAAATGTTGGGAATGCTTCTATACGAGAAATTAAACGATTGATAAATTTAATTGAAGCAGAAACAGGAATTAAATTTATCAGAATGGAAATGGGAATTCCCGGAATTAAACCATCCGAAATTGCTGTTAAAGCAGAAATTGAAGCAATGAAAGAAGGAGTGGCAGGATTATATCCGGAACTGGAAGGTTTACCTTTATTAAAACACGAAATATCAAGATTTATTAAACTGTTTATGAATATTGATATAAGCTCTCAAAACTGTGTCCCTACTGTAGGGTCCATTAATGGTGCATATCTTTCTTTTATGGTTGCAGGACGCAGAAATATGGCTAAAGATACTGTCTTATTTCTTGACCCCGGATTTCCCGTACATAAACAATTGGTAAAAATGCTGGGATTAAAACAAGAGAGCATTGATGTATATAATTATCGCGGAGATAAATTGTATAAAAAACTTGAGTCTGTTTTAAAAAAAGGGAATATATCATGTTTGCTTTATTCTAATCCGAATAATCCTACATGGATTTGTTTTACCGAAAAAGAACTTGAAATAATTGGTGCTCTATCAAAGAAATATGATGTTATTCCTGTTGAAGATTTAGCTTATTTTGCCATGGATTTCCGAAAAGATCTGGGTAATCCCGGAAAACCGCCTTATCAGGTATCGGTTGCTAATTATACGGATAATTATATTCTTTTAATTTCATCTTCCAAATCTTTCAGCTATCCCGGACAAAGAATAGGAATGCTGGCATTATCGGAAAAACTGTCAAAAACCGAATATCCTGAATTAACAAAATATTATCCTTCTCCAAATTTTGCTCATGCATTAATTTTAGGAACGCTTTATGCTACAACAGCAGGAACTTCACATTCTGCACAGTACGGACTTTTAGCAATGCTTAAACAAGTCAACGATGGTAACGCAAGTTTGATAGAGCCATTAAAACAATATGGTAAGAGAGCAGAAATTGTTAAAGAATTATTTTTGAAAAACGGTTTTCAAATAGTTTATGATATGGATGATAAAGAGCCTATTGCTGACGGTTTTTATTTTACAATATCATATCCGGGATATTCCGGAGAAAATCTGGTATCTGAATTAATATATTATGGTATTAGTGCAATTTCGTTGAATAATACAGGAAGCGAAAGAACCGAAGGTCTTAGAGCATGTGTATCACTAATTTCGGATAGTCAGATTCCGGACTTGGAAATACGACTTGCAAAATTCAAGGAAAATAATCCTTTGTAATATCTTTTATTTTTCATTGGATCTAAATCCCAAGACGTATCCGATTGAACTGAATACAGGGTTTATAACCAAAGATGTTATCATTCCTATAGTTCCTGCACCGGGAGAAGTATGATACCACATCATTGTTTGTCCTTCCGGCAAATTTAATCCTGTAAAATATAAGTAAAAGCATACTCCCAGTGCAATAAAAGCAGAGGATAAAGCACCGAAGCGATTAACCTTTTTTGTTAATAAGCCCCATACAAACGGACCTAAGAAAAATGAACCTATAGCCCCCCAAGAAACCCCGAGCAATTCAACGATTACATCAAATTCAATAAGAGCAATAAAAACTGCAAGTATAATAAAAACCGCACTCATAATTCTCATCATACCCGTTAAGGTTTTATCTGTTGCATCTTTATTCATAAAGCCTGCAAACAAATCTTTTGTTACTGATGAAGCTGAAACTAGGACAAGAGCAGCCAGGGTGGACATAGACGCTGATAATATCAGAATTAAAACAATTACCGATAATGATGGTGGAATAACTGTTGCCAGTAATTCGGGCATAAGTCTGTCAAAATAAGGGATAGCATCATAAGGAATAACATTATCAGGTATTCCCTCAGGAATATATCTGAAAGCATCGGGATTGTTGATAAATACTCTTGACGTACTACCGATAAAAAAAGCAACACCACTTATAATAATTGCAAAACATGTTGAAGCAATTGTTCCGATTCTAATTGATCTCTTATCTTTTATTGCAAAAAATTTCTGAACTAGATGAGGCATTGCCAAAGGAGCTGCTCCTGTAAGAAAAACTATTGAAAAAAGAGGCCAAAATCCCATAGGACCAATGGGTTTTACTAATTTGGGATGTAGTTCCGTTAAAGTCTCTGTAATAGAAGGTAATCCACCTCCTTTGTCTATTGTAAAAAATAGCAACAAAATAACAGAAACGGTCATAATCATACCAAAGATCATATCTATAAGCTTCATAGAATTGTAACCGCCAAGGACTATATATATTGCAGTTACAATTCCCATAAATGTCAATGCCTGCCAGTATTCAATATTAAAATAAACATCAAACAAATAAGATAACCCCATAAAAACAGCAGCAGAATATGGTATTAAAAATACAAAAATGACAATTGTTGCCGCTAATTTAAAAAACGGACTGGAATATCTTTTTTCTAAATATTCACTTAAAGTAGAAACATTGTATTTTTGTGATACTTGTTTTATTCTCCAGCCGAAAAATCGCCAAACAATAAAAACACCGAGAAAAGCATTACCAAAAGTTATCCACAATGCAGAATAACCATGGTTCCAACCTTCCCGTCCTGCAAAACCAATAAACATTACTGCAGAGAAATATGCAACGCCATACGAAAAAGCTGACATCCAGGGACCGACATCACCTCCGCCAAGAAAAAAATCATTAAATGACTTTGTTTTACGCATTCCGATAATCCCAACAACAATTACCAGTAAAACATATAAGCAAACAACAATAATTTGAGTAATCATATACTATAATTTTTAATTAAATAGATAAATTCAATAATTAAAATGCAATTTGCAAACATAATTATATTTTTTTTAAAACAAAATTTATATGGTTTTTTATTGTGTAATTTTTATAACCCAAATTTTTACATTAAAAAATTCTGTCAGACAATTGGGAATATTAACCTGAATTATTCATAAAAATTTTTATTTTAATTTAAATTTTTTATCTTTGCTTTTTAAAAAATTATCAATTTCAATAATTTATTTATTTTATTGTATATTCCATGCAGGCAGATAAAAAACAAGGAGGTTTTTATATCCGCTGTATAAAAAGATTAGATTCGAAAAATAATAATTCAATATATAGTTATCGTTTTTCACAAATATTTATTATAAATACAGGTTCGCCTGTTATCACCGTAGCAAAAAGATAACTTAGGAAAGCCTTAAATTAAATTAAAGATATGTTATTTACAGAAATGGGGCTTTCCCAAAAAATTTTAATGGGCATAGAAGCCTTGGGTTATGAAGTTTGTACCCCAATTCAGGAACAAGTAATTCCTGAATTAATGAAACAAGAAAATGATTTAATAGGATTAGCCCAAACCGGCACAGGAAAAACGGCAGCTTATGGATTACCATTATTAGAAAAAATCCGATTAAAAGACAATTATCCTCAGGCACTTATTTTAAGTCCTACACGTGAGCTATGTATTCAAATCTCAAAAGATATGAAATCATACAGTAGTTTTTTGTATGGATTAAAAGTAGTTTCGGTATATGGCGGTGCTCCAATAGAAAAACAAATTGGAGATTTGCAAAAGGGTGCACATATTATTGTTGCAACTCCCGGGAGAATTTGTGATTTAATTCGCCGTAAACGAATAGATTTGATAAAAATTTCGACCCTTGTTCTTGACGAAGCAGATGAAATGCTGAAAATGGGATTTAGGGATGACCTTGATGCAATATTGGAACAAACTCCTGTAGGAAAAAACACCTTGCTTTTTTCTGCAACTATGTCTTCGGAAATCATGTCAATAACTAAAAGATACATGAAAAATCCCATTGAAATTACTATAGGGGAGAAAAATGCAGGGGCAGATAATGTTAATCATATTTTTCACATGGTACATGTCAAAGATCGCTATAATACATTAAAACGAATTGCTGATTTTTATCCTGATATATACGGAATAGTTTTTTGTCGCACTCGTAAAGAAACAAAAGATGTAGCTGCTATGCTAATGAAAGACGGATATAATGCCGAAGCTCTGCATGGGGACCTTTCGCAATCTCAACGAGATTATGTAATGGGAAAATTCAGAGAAAAAAACTTAAAAATACTCGTTGCAACCGATGTAGCAGCAAGAGGATTAGATGTAAATAATCTTACGCATATCATTAATTATAACCTTCCCGATGATATAGAAGTATATAATCATAGAACAGGAAGAACAGGAAGAGCAGGGAAATACGGACTTTCAGTTTCGATTATTAACATGAAAGAACGAGGACGCATTTCTCAAATCGAAAAATTTATACATAAAAAAATTGAGCATAAACCTATCCCGGGCGGAGAAGAAATTTGTAAAAAACAATTATTTAATATGGTCGAAAAAATGCAAAATTCTAAAATTGCAGAAGAACAAATTGAACCGTATATGCCAAAGGTTTATAACATACTGGAAGATTTATCAAAAGAAGAAATTATTAAACGTTTTGTTTCGCTTGAATTTAACCGATTTCTTGAATATTATAAAAATGCACCGGATCTTAATGTTAAAGATACAGGTAGAAGCAGAGATAATTTTCGAAAAGGGGAAAAACAAAAAAGTCGTTCAATGTCAAGAATACTGTTCAATATTGGTAAAGGAAAAAACATTACAAAAAGGGATGTAATTAATTTAATTATAGAAATTCAGGGAGCATCAAATGTCGAAATAGGACAAATAGAAATATATAAACGCGCCACAGCTGTTGATGTTGATTCTAAATTAGCAAAACTAATCATCAAAGAGTTAAATCTCAAAACATATAAAGGAATAAAAATTGAAGCTGCAGAAAATTATGAATACACAGGAAATGATTTCCGCAATAGAAATAAAGGATTTAGGAAAAAAAGAAGATAATTTTGTGTACTTTTTGTGATGTGATTTTTATTTAGCGGGATAAAAAATACATGATAATAAATAACACTTATCAGACTACATCTTTGGTACATACATTTTATATGTTATAATTTACGATATTTCCCTATATTACCTTAAATGTCTGTATATCAGAATTGTATTATGATACATATATATTATATATAAACTTAGTTAATAATATTTCACACACTTAAGACAATTTTTAATAATAAAACATTGTTTTTTTGTATAACTTTGACAAAGTTATTATAACAAAACCGGATTTGAAATATTTTATATTTTCAATATTGTTTTTTATTATCTCTCCGCTTATTACTAACGGACAGGAACTGATAAATTTGCGTAAAAAAACTTTTCCCGTAAATGATACTATAAAAATAGACAGCCTGACTATTGTACCCGGAAGCATAAAGGTATTTAACATAAATAATCTGATATTGAAAGATGTTGAATTTACTTACGAATATACAAACTCCCTGATAATTTTTAAAGACATTCCGCAAGAAGATTCTGTTATTATTGAATACAGAGTTTTTGAGCATAATTTTTCCGCACCGGTTTATAAGTATAATATTACAGATTTTTTAAAAGGAAGCACTTTGGATGAAGACGAATACAGTTTTAGTTTTAGTCCGTCAGATTACAGGGAAAGTTATTACCGCGAAGGGTCTTTATCACGACGGGGAAGTATTTCAAGAGGATTAAGTTTTGGAAACACGCAGGATGTTATTGTAAATTCAAATCTGAACCTTCAGCTTGAAGGAAAACTTACCGATAATCTTAATGTTGTTGCAGCAATCACCGACAGTAATATCCCTATACAACCCGACGGAACATCACAACAAATACATGAATTCGACAAAGTTTTTATTAATTTATTTACAGACGACATAAGCCTTATTGCAGGTGATTTTGAGGAGAAAAAACCAACCGGATATTTTATGAATTATTATAAAAAAGCACAGGGAGCAAGTGTATCTTTTAAAACTCCGAAAAGTGAAAACCAAAAGTTTTTGGTTGAGTCATCCGTAAGCGGTGCAATAGCAAAAGGTAAAAATCACAGGATGGAATTTCAGGGTGTTGAAGGGAATCAGGGTCCGTACAGACTTACAGGCGCAAATAATGAAAGCTATATTATTGTTCTTGCAGGAACCGAAAGGATTTATATTGACGGAATACCTCTTACCAGAGGTCAAGATAATGATTATATCATTGATTATAATATGGGAGAAATTATTTTTACTCCAAACCAACCCATAAATAAAGATAAAAGAATAATCGTTGAGTTTGAATATTCTGACCGTAATTATGCAAGATTTTTATTTACAAACAATAATATAATCCGTACAGACAATTCGCAGTTCCATATAAATCTTTTTTCGGAAGGAGACAGCAAAAATCAGCCGTTTGACCAGGACTTAAGAGATGAGGACAAATTTTTACTCTCGCAAATCGGAGACAATATTGAAAATGCATTAATTCCCGGATACGACAGCGTAGGATTTGTAAATGATGAAATAAGATATGCAATAATTGATACCATTATTAACGGAATTCAATACGACTCAATTTTTATACATAGTAATGATGAAAATGTTGCTCATTACAGAATCAGATTTGCTCTGGTCGGACCAAATAACGGACATTACGTTAAAAGTGTTACTGCGGCAAACGGAAGAGTTTTTAAATGGGTGGCTCCTGTAAACGGCATCCCGCAAGGAGATTATATGCCGATGCGATTAATTATTACACCAAAGAAAAAACAACTGGTTACATTAGGTGGCAAATCAAATATTACGGAAACGACCGAAATAAATTTTGAACTCGGTATAAGTAATAATGATATTAATACATTTTCAAAATTAGACTCCGAAAACAATACAGGTGCTGCACTAAGATTTGAGGTATTACAGCAAATTATGAAAACCGAGAAAAATTCTTTAATTACCTCTGCGTCATTTGAAAATGTACGGGAAAACTTTGAAGCAATTGAGCAATTTCGTTCGCAGGAATTTGCCAGAGACTGGAATATAAATGATATAAATTCCGAAAATAATGAATATATTTCATCATTTAATCTGGCATTTCGTAATCATAAAACAGGAATTACCGAGTATATATTTAATCACATGAACAGAACCAACGAATACGAGGGGATAAAAAATTCTTTAAGTTCAGATTTCAGATTTAATAAGTGGACAGTTAAAGGGAACGCCAGTCTTTTAAACAGTAATGACAATCTGAATCAAACCCGGTTCTTGCGTCATAATGCAATGATTTCGAGAGACATAGGCATCTTTGTCATTGGAGTTGCCGAACAGCAGGAGTATAATCAATGGACAAATATTGCAGGAGACAGTTTAAGAAATAATTCTTTTAATTTTAATCAATTTGAGGCATTTGTAAAAACCAATGATACAATCAAAAATGCTTCAAGTCTGACTTATAAATTCAGAACCGATGATTTGCCGAAAGAAAATGAGTTGTCACGTTCTACCGAAGCACACGATATTGGATTAAAAACAGCTATTATAAGTAATCCTAATCACAGGTTCAGCACTACATTTAATTATCGCAGGTTATATGTAAAAGATACTACATTATATTCGGAACGTCCCGAAGATAATATGACAGGTCGTTTAGAGCATAATTTCCGGTTTATGAGAGGCGTTATTAATACTGCAAGTTTTTATGAAATCGGGTCGGGACTTGAACGCAAGGTTGAATTTTCTTATATAGAAGTTGCTCCGGGACAAGGTGTATATACATGGACAGATTATAATAATAACGGAATTCAAGAACTGGATGAATTTGAAATTGCTCATTACGAAGATCAGGCAAATTATATCAGAATTATTACCCCGACAGACGAATTTGTAAAAACTTATTCTAATATGTTCAATCAGCAAATCGGTATTAATCCAAACTATATCTGGCGTAATGAACAAGGATTTAAAAAATTCCTGTCAAGATTTTCAAATAATTTTGCTTACAGACTTTCAAGTAAAAACACCTCTTCTGACTTTGAAGAATTTGCCAATCCTTTTGCAAGAAATATTGATGATATAAATCTGGTAAGTATGACTTCGTCTGTAAGAAACAATTTTGGCTTTAACAAAACAAATCCAAAATTCAATATTGAATATGTATATCAGACCAATAATAATAAAATGCTTTTGGTATCGGGATTTGATACAAGATCATATATTACTAATAATTTACAGGTAAGTTCTCAGTTTTTAAGAAGTTTCAGATTACAAAACAATATCAGTATCGGCGAAAAAACATATGAATCCGAATATTTCGGGAGTAGAAATTATAATATGGATTTAATTGCCAATGATATATCTTTAAGTTTTCAGCCGAATGTAAATAACAGATTTAATATTAATTATCTTTACCAAATTAAAGACAATTCCGAAGGAGAAGAAAGTTTAACGGGACATAATGTAGGATTCGAATATCGGATGAGTTCGGTAAATAAAGGGACTATAAGTATTCAAACAAATTATGTATATTTTGATTTTATTGGCGAAACTCAAAACCCTATTGCTTATGAAATGCTTGAAGGTTTGATGCCCGGCAGTAATATTACATGGTCTGTCGGTTTTCAAAGACAACTGGCAAACGGACTTCAAATAAATCTTAACTACAATGGAAGAAAAAGTATGGATGACCCTGCTGTTCATACAGGGGGAGCACAAATCAGGGCGTTTTTCTAACATATATCACAGAAATTATCTATTTTTTTAAAAAATAAATATTAAAAGTCTTGATTTTTAAAAATTAATATTATCTTTGCAATCCGTTTTGGACAACATGTCTGATTGGAATATTTGAAAATTTAAAATTTGAAACAGTGAAATCATTAAAGTACAGAACAGTATCGGCGAATAAAGAAACTGTAAAAAAGCAATGGTTTATAGTTGACGCAAAAGATCAGGTGTTAGGTCGTGTAGCTTCAAAAGTGGCTTTTATATTAAGAGGGAAACACAAGCCGTATTTTACTCCTCATGTTGACTGCGGGGATAACGTAATTATAATCAATGCCGATAAATTTATTCTTACGGGAAATAAAATGGCTGACAAAAAATATGTTAGTCATAGCGGTTATCCCGGAGGACAAAAATTTACAAGTATAGAAAATATGTTAAAAAAACACCCGGAACGTGCAATGGAAAAAGCTGTAAAAGGCATGCTTCCAAAAAACAGACTGGGCAGAGAATTATTTAGAAATTTACATGTTAATTCAGGTACCGAGCACGAACACGAAGCTCAAAAGCCTGAAGTTTTAGATTTAAATACAATTAAATAGCATTATATGGAAAAAATTAATGCAACAGGAAGAAGAAAAGAAGCTGTCGCTAGAGTTTACATTACTAAGGGCAAAGGAAATATTACGATTAATAATTGCAAAATTGAAGATTATTTTTCTGTTCCGAATTGCCGCCATATCATTAAGCAACCATTAGAGGTACTTAGCCTTACTGATAAATATGACATTAAAGTAAACTTAGCCGGTGGTGGAATTACCGGTCAGGCAGAAGCACTCAGGCTTGGAATTTCAAGAGCTTTAATTAAAATTGACCCGGAATACAGAGCTACTCTTAAACCATTGGGATTACTTACAAGAGATTCAAGAGTAATTGAAAGAAAAAAACCGGGACAACCTAAAGCACGTAAAAAATTCCAGTTTAGTAAACGTTAATATTTTGTGATAATTAAATAAAGTTTAGTATCTAAATTGTCGGGACTATTTAATTTATACTTTGATATTACCCGGTAATTGTTACTTACAGAATGTAAACTTAAAATTTTTTAAAATGTCAGATTTAAAATTCGAACAATTATTAGATGCAGGTGCACATTTCGGACACCTGAAACGTAAATGGAATCCTGCAATGGCTCCATATATTTTTATGGAACGTAACAATATTCATATTATTGATTTACATAAAACCATTGTAAAAATTGATGAAGCTTCAAATGCAATTAAAAATATTGCTAAATCCGGAAGAAAAATTCTTTTTGTAGCTACTAAAAAACAGGCAAAAGATATTGTAGCCGAAGAAGTTTCAAAAATTAATATGCCTTATGTTACCGAACGCTGGCCGGGAGGAATGCTTACAAACTTCCCAACTATCAGAAAAGCAGTAAAAAAAATGAATTCAATTGATAAAATGCTTGCTGACGGTACAGCCGAAAATATGGCTAAAAGAGAAAGATTACAGATAACAAGACAAAGAGCCAAATTAGAAAAATTACTGGGAAGCATTTCTGATTTGACAAGATTACCTGCTGCATTATTTATTGTAGATGTAAATAAAGAAAAGATTGCCGTAGCCGAAGCTAACAGACTGGGAATTCCTGTTTTTGCAATAGTTGATACAAATTCCAGTCCCAAAAGGATAAATTATGTAATACCTGCAAATGATGACGCATCAAAATCTATTCAGTTGATAATCAGCGAGATATGCAAGGCTATAAATGAAGGACTAACAGAACGTTCAGTTGAAAAAGAAATAAAAGATAAGGATTTGGAAAGCAAAGAAACAAGTATAGATAATGAGACTGAAGTTAAAGCAAAAAATGAACCAGTAATAACAGATACAGAAGCAGATGATGATATGAAAAAAGGAAAGAAAAGAACCAAACTCAGAAAAAGAAGATAGAGGCTGATATTTTAAAAAAAACAATTAAAAATTTTATAAAAATGACAAACATAAGCGCTACTGACGTAAGCAAATTAAGAAAAATTACCGGAGCAGGAATGATGGACTGTAAAAAAGCTCTTGTTGATGCTAACGGAGACTTTGAGAAAGCAAAAGAAATTATTAGAGAAAAAGGACTTGCGATAGCAAATAAAAGAGCCGACAGAGAAGCCACCGAAGGTGCTGTGTTAGCTAAAACATCCGGAGATAATAAAACAGGAGTAATTATAACTCTTAATTGCGAAACAGACTTTGTGGCAAAAAATAATGACTTTTTAGCTCTTGCTCATAAAGTACTGGATTTGGCTTTGGAAAAATTACCCGCAAATCTTGAAGACTTAAAAAATATCGAAACAGACGGAAGAAAACTTGAAGAAATCGTTATTGAAAGAAGCGGTGTTACCGGTGAAAAAATTGAAATATCTTATTACGAAAAAATTAATGCAGAATTCGTAAGCTCTTATATACACATGGGAAATAAACTGGCAACAATAGTGGGATTTAACAAAATTGCCGACAATAGCATTGGTAATAACATTGCCATGCAGATTACTGCAATGAACCCTGTTGCTATTGATCCTAATACTGTTCCAAAAGACATTATCGAACAAGAACTCAAAATCGGAAGAGAACAAGCAAAAAACGAAGGGAAATCCGAAGAGCTGCTTGATAGAATAGCACAAGGAAAACTACAAAAGTTTTATAAAGAAAATACGCTTTTAGAACAACAATTTGTAGTTGGCGATGATAAAATATCCGTAAAACAATACCTTCAAGATAACGATAAAGAACTTACGGTTACAGATTTTAAAAGATTCGGACTAGGAAATTAAAACTTATATCTTATTTGCAGTTTAATATCCGTTCTGTTTTTTCCTTCAATATAATCAAGCCCTTGACCTAAACCTTCCTGGTCGTGAAAGTATGTGTCGGCAATTTTAAACCACATATCTAAATTATCTAAAACAGAGTATCTCATAACAAATGCAGTTCTTATTCCATGGCTATAATATGCTGGAATAGAAAAAGCATATAAAACATCGGGCTCATAAGCATAAATCCTTGTATTCCATACTGTTTCAAACATTGCCAATCTTATTGTTAAAACCATGGGGATTTTATCTAATCTGTATTGAATATCTTGATAAATAAGGTACCCCCATTCATTATTATTATTCATATTATACTGAGAAACTTCTATCCTGTTCTGAAGTCTCCAGTTGGAATTAGGATTATAATTTATCTGATATCTGTAACGCGACAACTCATAGTCTGTTAAAGTTCTCATACCCACAATATCTTCAGGATTATTCCTTAATTTGTGTTGATGTTTATATCTGAAATACATATCCAGATAACGCTCGGGATAATAATTTAGTTGTACCAAATATTCGTATCCTGTGGATGGACCGTGGACTCCATATCTTAGCCATGGATATTTCCATGAATCAAAATACGCATCAATACTCCAGTTTCTTATCGGAAATATTTCAAAACCGAGATATGTCCCCGACTCATTAAAAGATCTATTCCCTTCTGAGAATGGCACAGAATAGAGTGCCTGATAATTTGGTTCATAATGGCGATGAATTATTGACATTTTAACTTCAGGGACAAGATCAACAACTGCTCCGTGTAACATTGCATATCCTAAATTCCTGCTCATCGACATTTCTCCGAACAAATTAACTTTTCTAAAAGAAGTTATATAATCAACTCCAAAGTTAGCATTAGATTTTCCTTCAAATTCAAAATAACGATATGGCGTATTTCCCGTATTAAAAGGCACGGAAAATTCAGTATAAACACCAGTTGCACCGATTTTCATAAATCCTGTATTCCATGTAACATTTCCTCCGGTTACAAATTCCTGCACGGTTTTTCGGCGTGCTATTTCAGAAGGAGTTCGATGATAACCTGTATTTAAAAAACTGCTTACATATTCTTCATATTCCTGATATGTTGTATCAACACCTACGGACCCGTCAATGGGTTTATAGGAAACAAATCCTGTAAAATCAAAATTTCCGAAATTTAAAGTAAGAGCTGTGCCCCTGAAAAATTCATTCTCATTAACGGAAGTATATCTGTTCACACCTCTGGGTCTTTTTATAATATTAAGAGCCTGTGAGGTCTTTCCGAAACTCATTCCCGACCATAATGTTAATCCCTGACCAAATTCTGTTAAAAAATCTCCTATTATTAGTCTTTTAACTCTGCCAATATTATTTATTTGGAAATGAGCCGAATAAAAATCAAATCCGTATTTCTGAGCACCTCTGAAAAATTGTTCTCCGTCATCTTTTTCGGCTGTAATTCCCCAGTAAACCTGATTTCTGTATCTATATCCATACCTTGTATAAACTTTATTGGGACATCCCAAATATCTGTTTTTGTCAGGATTTTGCTCTAAAATACTGTCGGGAATTTCGGCATAACCTCTTTTTTCCTGCAATAATCGTTGATATCTCACAAATAAATCGCTGCGTCCATATCTTAAAGCATTTTTTAACTTTAGTTCTCTTGTATCATCTACTCTGTCTACACTAACAAACGGCAATAATCTTTTAATAGTTAAAATATCAAGACTTACAACAAATTGTAATTCATACAAAGTTTGAAATCCCCGGTTTCTGTCGCGATAAAGAATAATATTATGTATTTGAAATTCCGTTAAAAAAATAACTCTTCTTAAATCTTCTACGCCGGCAGTATTAAGATTGATTGGATTATAATACAAATCTTCCAGTACGGTAAATAAAGTTGAATAATCAAGTTCTACATCAGAAGACGAAGCAATTTCTTCGATAATCTCATCTAAACTCGGGAATTCTTCCTCCTGTGCTTCTAAAAAAAAGCATATAAAAAAACCCAATAATATTAAGGCTGATAATTTAAAACGCATAATTTAGGGATACTTTAGGAATACTTCCAAGAATTTGATGATAAGCATAGGCTATATCAAACCTAAAATGACTCATAATATACCCGGCTCCGAAAGAATATTCAACAGGGTGAGTAGAAAATCCTGTTCTCAGTACAAATTCTTCGTTAATTATATATTCCAGTCCTGCTTTGAATATAGGTATTTCGCCATTAGTCGCCTTACCTGTTTCTATAGCGATAAGCAGATTGCTACTAAACAAGTATGAAAAACCCAATTTATATATAACGGGTAATTTTTCGTTTATATCTGTGGTGTATGATAAATTTAAGGGGTTAAAAACATGAAAGGCTATAGAAAATTCATCCGTTGGTTTTGATAATATTCCAATATCAAAAGTAAAAGCATTCAGATTATCGTAATAATCGGATTGAAGTATTGAAAGATAATTAATTTTTACTCCCATGGAAAAACTTCCAAATAATTGTTGAGCATAGGCAAGTCCTAAATTACTTGTTTGAAAAAGCGAATAACCAAAATGAGTGATTCCCAGTCCTAAGCTTCCTGCTCCCAATGGTGTTGCAAAAGCCATGGCTCCGTAACCTGTTTCCTTTAAACCAAATCTGTTTTCATAAAACACTCCGATGTTTGAAGATTCCATTCCTGTTAAACCCGCAGGATTATTAAACACCGACCAGGTATCTTGCAAAGTAACACTTGCATCTGCCATTCCTCCTGCACGGGCTCCTGCAACAGATTCATTTATCTGAGAGAATGCACATATACTTATTGCAAAAATAAACAATAATACAATAATAAATTTTTTCATAGATTTTATTTTTATTTTGAAGTTACTCTAAAATCAAATTTGTATTCAGCTAAATCTTTATTGGCTTTAACAATTTTTTCTTTCAGATTATTTTTATTTTTTTTAAATTTTTCATAAAGAACATCGTCCCCTGTGGCAATTATTTGAACGGCAAGCAAAGCAGCATTTTGCGCAGCATCTACTCCTACTGTAGCGACGGGTATGCCCGGAGGCATTTGCACGATTGACAACAGAGCATCCATTCCGTCAAAACTTGCATTAATCGGAACTCCGATAACAGGCAAACTTGTCATTGATGCAATTACACCAGGTAAATGTGCAGCCATTCCGGCTCCTGCAATAACAACTTTTATTCCTCTGTCAAAAAAAGATTTTGCAAATTTCTCTACCTCTTCGGGTGTGCGATGTGCAGATAAAGCATTAATCTCAAAAGGGATTTGTAGTTCATTTAATTGTTTTGCGGCTTTTTCCATCACTTTCCAGTCGGATGTACTGCCCATAATTATACTTACTTTTGGTTTCATTTTATTATTTTTTTTATGTTATTAAATATTTTTT